>CALXAZ010000152.1 GCA_944386395.1 uncultured Clostridia bacterium | reverse complement strand
AATGGCAAGTATTTTCCTTGCTCCCTCAACACCTGCCGCACCTACTGATATATGTGACCCCTCATTCATCACCAGCTCAAAGCTTCCTCCGCTTGATATCCTTCCTCTCCCTTTATCTCCCTGAAATTCAAATATCCCACTTCCCTGATCCTCAAAGCTACTCTCTCCTGCCAGAGCGGCAAATACCTCCTGCTCACGCTCGGTATCTCTTCCAACTTCAAGCTGATACAGCGTATCATACTCCCTTCTGAGAAGCTCCTCATCTATCTCAACTTCCATTTCCTTCAGCGCTCTTACAGTGTCCTCGACCATGCTGCGTGCCAACACATACTCCTCATGCCAGCGCCAGAGCAACACTGCTCCAAGGATAATATTTATCACACTGAGCAAACATATAAGAGCCGTTTTTGCCCTTCCCCAGTCCACAGCATACCACTCCCTTCCAAAAGACGCTTTACATCTTTTCCAGCAGGAAAATCTATTCCACTATCCTCCACTCTGTATCGACCTTATCTCCCCTGTCGCTATAGCACAACTCCAGCCCTCTTGCCGTCCCCGTCTGATCTATGGCAATATCCATCGCCCAGCGGAGCGGCAGCGGCTTTCCCCTCTCCTCTGATACCGTGTACCTGCGAAGAACAGTATATGAATATGTCACCCTACCCGACTCAATCCTGAAATATGCTGCCGCAGGAGAGTCCTCGATATATACGGCAGCTCCCGCCGCACAATATCCAAAGCTTATCTCATAGGTTTCCGTCTCCTCTTCATATAAAAAGCCCGTAAGATAAATTTCTCCATCCCCGCCAGATACCCCAGTGACCGCAGCAGCTATCTTTCTTATCCCCTCGATAATCTCAGCGCTTGAAACGTCTGTACTCTCAGGGTATATCTCCGCCCCACTATCATCATCATCCTGTGCGGAATATATAACTCTCCCGTCCTCTGTGAGGACAAGGCTCCGCCCTCCTTCTATGGCGGACTGTGAGCCGTTTGACTGCTTATACCGGTAATTGGTATATGGGTTCATGGAAAAAGCCTTGAGCAGCGTATCATACGCGCTATCGCTGACGGGGGGATTTGACACGGTAACCGCTCTCATCTCTGTCTCTTCGTCAAAAAACATCGTCTCCGCAGGAAGCTCGCTATATTCTTCTCCCATTTCAAACGCCATCAGGCAGCCGTTAGTTGTGATATCCTCACCTACCTGACGCATCAGCCGCTCGGACGGCACTGCCGTTTCCGCGCAATATACCGCTCCATCTTTTATATTTACATAATATAATATTATGTTTTCTTCTTCTGCCATCAGCACAAGCTTTCTCACAAATATATCCATGTATCCGTTCTGCTCGATTCCCTGCCACAGTGCTATGGCTCCCAAAGGCGCATTTCCAAGATAGTCAAGATATATGCCGCGGGCGGAAAGAGCACTCTCCCACTCTTTTTGCGAAACCTTCTCCACTTCAGAAAGTGACCCTACCGCTTCGCCCACAGAGACAGATATCCTGTTATACAAAATATCTACCAAATTCTTGTCGTATTCCACGCCGTATCTACCACTATCTACCATCACTGCGCATCGCACAGGTCTTAGCGCCTCTCCATAGCTGCTTGCCGCACTTCCCTCAACCTCAACTTTACTGGAAAAAGGAGAAGCAAGTCCCACCGCGGAATACACATTTTCAATAGTGCGGCGCAGCCCTTCGGGCAGCATTGCCGCGTCATAAAACCATGTTTTAAGCGTTAATACAACTGTCAGCAGCATCAACCCTATCAACAATATGTTTTTTAGAGTGTTTTTAATTTTCTCGCGCCTCATCGTGTCACCTGCCGGATTCTCTCTCGGGAGATGCTGCGGGCAGGCGTATCGTCACCTCCGTACCCGTTCCATAGACCGAACTTATATCTATCCTTCCGCCATGCCGCTCGATTATCTCCTTTGCTATTGACAGACCAAGCCCACTACCTCCCGCAGCCCTTGAGCGGGCCTTATCAACGCGGTAAAACCTCTCAAACAGGTGCCCTATATCTTCCTCCGGTATCCCTATCCCATTATCCTTTATTTTCAGCAGCACCCAGCCATTTTCCGCTCCGGCGCTTATCGTTATCTCGCCACCATCAGGCGTATATTTTATCGAATTTGAAACTATATTCACAATAACCTGCTCAATCCTATCACTGTCGCACACTACCTCCGGCAGCTCCTCCTTAAGCTCAAGGATAAGCTGGTGCGAATGGTTCTTTGCATCCATATACATGGCCTCGTATACCCGCTCAATTATCTTGGTTATCGAATTTGGACGCATATTCAGGTTTGTATTTCCATAATCAAAATGCGAAAGCGTGAGCAAATCAGAAACTATACGCGTCATTCTGTCGGTTTCACTCATTATCACGCCCAGAAAACTTTCCTCTGTTTCGCGGTCTATATCATCGTTTTCAAGTAGGGTCTCTGCATAGCTCTTGACATTAGTGAGCGGCGTGCGCAGCTCATGCGACACATTTGCCACAAATTCCCTTCGGGAATGCTCCAGCTTCATCTGCTCGGTAATATCATGGATAACAACCATTATCCCGCTCTCCCTACTCCCCTCGCCAAAGGGCACTATGTACAGCTGGAGTGAAAGCGTATCCCTCTCCAGCTCTGTTTCAAAGTATCCGGGAGCCTGGAGCTTAGGTGTTTGGCTCCACGCATACGCATTCTCAAAAAGCTCGGAATATGTTATATCATCCCGATAGCTCCTGCCAAGAAGCCGCTCTGCCGCCCCGTTCATCTGGATTATGTCCCCGTTCCTGTCAAAGGCGCAAACCCCATCGGTCATTCTCGCAAACAGGGTATTGAGCTTATTTCTCTCGTTTTGTACCGTCTCCAGCGTCTTTTGAAGTGTGTCTGCCATATCATTGAACGTCTGTGTGAGAACGCCTATCTCATCTGTCGAGTGGCTCTTTATCCTTCCCGAAAACTCACCCCTCGCTAGCGCTCCGGCAGAGCTGATAAGTCCCTCTATCGGTGTGGTCATCGTCTTTGAAAGAAGAAAGCTCAAAAGAAACGAAATAACTAGCCCAAACAGCAGCGACTCCATTATTATCATAAACATCTCTGTCGTCAGCGACTGCACCCGGCTTTTTGAGTCATATACATATATAATATATTCGTTCCCGCCACCTTCTATCGGGATGGCAACATCGATATAAGAAGCAGTTATCGCACGGGAATAGCCGGGCTCTCCCTCTATCGCTGAAAGGATATTCGGCGTAAGATCCAGCTGCTCCCCACTATTCTCGTCCGAACCGAGGAGGCATTCTCCTGTTGTTCCATTGAGAATATAAAAATTTCTGTTGTACATATCTATACTCAGGTTTCCCGAGTATGCGCGCATCACGTCAAACAGTGCCGACGCGCCATCCTCCTCCTTTGCCGCATTACGCAGCGATGATACAAACTCGGTATTCTCTGAAAATGCTGAAAGCATCTGGTTAGAAAATTCATCAAGATGGTAGACCGAAACGCTGTTTATAAGAAAAGTTCCAACCACTGCCATTATCGATATCATAAGTAGCACCAGTATAAGCACAAGCTTCAAATGCAGACTGCGAAACATAAGCTATCCCCTATCCTCGTCTTACCCAGCAAACATATATCCCGCGCCGCGCTTTGTTATGATGTGCCTGGGCGACCCTGGGTTGTCCTCCACCTTTTCGCGCAGTCGGCGTATGGTAACGTCCACCGTCCGGGCATCACCATAGTAATCATAGTTCCACACCTTTTCCATCAGCTCTTCCCGTGAGAATACCTTTCCCTTCGATTTTGCCAGAAAATTTATCAGTTCAAATTCCCTCTGCGTCAGCCCAAGAGGTCTCCCATTCTTAAAGACCTCCAGGCTGTCCTCGTCTATATCCAGCGCTCCACCTTCGCCCCTGTTATCAGGCTCATTTCGGCCCTCCGCTGCACCGGCGTCCCCTCTCCTGATATTTGCCTTTACTCTCGCAAGCAGCTCACGCATGGAAAAAGGCTTTGTTATGTAGTCATCAGCGCCAAGCTCTAGCCCCAATACCTTGTCGGTCTCCTCCTCACGCGCAGTAAGCATGATTATTGGTGTCAGTTTCTGCACCTCTCTTACCCTCCGGCAAACCTCAAATCCATCCATCGCCGGAAGCATTACATCAAGCAGTATCAGGTCTGGACGCAGCTCAAGCGCCTTTTTCAGACCCTCTTCTCCATCCAGCGCATATTCTACCCGATAGCCCTCTCTCCCCAGATTAAAATTCAGTATGTCAACTATCGGCTTTTCGTCTTCAACAACAAGTATCAGTTTATTCATCCATTTCTCCTTTGGATTCTTTTTCCAGTCTCTCCTTTGCCATAAAAATGGCGCACAGCGTCTTTGAGTCGTGTATCTCCCCCGCTGCTGCCATATCAACAAGGGAAGAAAACGGTATTTTTTCTACATTCAGGTACTCATCCTCATCCGGCTCTGCCCCTGTCTGCTCAAGCTCACGTGCCAGATAGAGATAAAGTATTTCCGCACAGTATCCCGGACTAGGATATATGCTTCCGAGAAACTCAAATTTTTCAGGTCGAAATCCGGTCTCCTCCTTCAGCTCACGGAGAGCGGCGGAGCGGTGCTCTTCCCCCTGCTCAAGCTTGCCCGCCGGAACCTCGATAAGCTCCTTCATAAACGGATATCTAAACTGACGCACAATTATGGCATTCTGTTCCCCGTCGAGCGCAAGCACCGCCACTCCGCCGCTGTGTTCTACTACTTCTCTCAGTACCCGCTTTCCCGTATGAAGCTCAGCCTCATCCTGACGTACATTTACTATCTTTCCCTCAAATACTATGTTCTTCCTAACGGTTTTTTCTTGGTATCCCATATATATCCTCCTACCGTAAAACGGTCAGACACGTAGTTATTTTCACCATATAAGCTCTCATCTTTCTCTTAAATATGAGCAAGATAACTGCACAATATCCCTTTGTTGTTATTATAGCATATTTTATCGATGGGTCATATACTTTTTATCCAAATTCGATATTGACATCAGCTTCCAAAACAACTATGCTGATATTGTCTATAAGGCAAGGGGGTAACACTATGGTAAATAAAAAAGTAACTATGTACGACATCATCGGCGTTGGCTTTATGACGGCGCTTGTATTTGTATCGTCGCAGATCAGTATTCCCATACCGTCAATAATCGGTATATCAAGGATACATCTCGGCAATGCCTTTTGTCTGCTCGCCGGCTTCCTTCTCGGTGGATGGCGCGGCGGTCTGGCTGCCGGTCTTGGCTCTATGTTTTATGACTTTACAAACCCCGCATATATTTCCGATGCTCCGATAACCTTTATTAACAAATTTATGATGGGCTTTGTATGCGGACAGCTGGCTTATGCGGCAAACGCCGGCGGAGATAGGCGCGTACGCAATATTGTATCTGGTATTGCTGGTTCGCTTACATATGTTGTCCTTTATCTCTCAAAAACTGTAATAAGCGATATCTTTTTCCTCCGTGCCGAGGTTCAGACAGCGCTTATCGACATTGCTACCAAAGGTCCAACATCCCTTATCAATGCCGCTATCGCAGTTATCATCTCTGTGCCGCTTGCATTCGTGCTGAAAAAGTCGCTTGAGCATACGACGCTATACCGTAAAATGCTCCACCTTGAGATGAAATAAACATTTAAATAAAGCCAGCCGGAATCTACCGGCTGGCTTATTTTTATATTTTCGCCTCTTCCTGCACTGGGGAAACCTTGACCACAAGCCGGTCCACACGGTGTTTTTTCAGCTTTTTCACAGTTATCGTAAGGTTTTTGTATTCAAAGCTGTCTCCAACCTTAGGGTACCCGCCAAGCATCTCTATTGCCCAGCCTCCCAAGGTCGCATTACCATCGTCAAAATCTCTGTCGTCGATATCAAGCTCCTCGAAAAAGTCGTATATCCTCATGCTGCCGTCGGCTTCGTACATATCATCTGCCAGCTCGGTAAACTCGTCAACCACTTCATCCGATTCGTCCCATATATCTCCCACACGCTGCTCCAGCACATCCTCCATCGTCAGCACACCCATCGTCCCGCCGTACTCATCGGTAACAATCACCATATGGCTATTGTGCTTTTTCATCTCTTCCAGGACATTTTGCAGGGTCATGGTCTTGTGGACAAAATAGGCTGGCATAAGCAGCTCCCGGATATTTACCTCCTCCTCATCTATCATTTTCTTAAACAGATGATTCAAATGCAATATCCCTATTATATTGTCAACAGTATCTTCATATACGGGGATACGCGAAAATGTCGACTCGTTTGCAATTTCCATTATTTGTTCAAAGCTGTCATCTATATCTATCGCAACCATGTCAACGCGCGGTGTTATTATCTCATACGCCATCACGTCGTCAAAGTCGAGCGCAGACTGAAGCAGGTCGCTTCTCTCCTCATCGATGACACCCTCGTCCTCAGCCGTGTCAATAATGTTTTCCAGATCGTCCTCCGTCACCGCAGGACCCTCGGGTATGCTCTTCTCCCAAAGCTTGGAAACAATACCCACTACCCACATCACAACCACTATTACCGGCTTTGTTATCATCATAAATATCCGGAGGGGCATCGCCACCACGGCAGTGTATACGTCTGCCACCTGCTTTGCAAGCACCTTCGGCATTATCTCGCCAAATATCAGTAGCAGCACTGTCATCACAACTGTCGCTACCCATTCGTATCCGTCGCCAAGCATCTCAATGACGATTACTGTCATAATTGCAGACGCCGCAGTATTCACAAGGTTGTTCCCAATAAGTATACTGGTCAATGCGTTGCCATAGTTTTCGTATATGTAGTACGCGAATCTGTTTACAAGCGAGTTTTTTTCCTCCATGCGCCGCTTTATCCGCATTCCGTTTGCCGCAGCATAAGCTGTCTCCGAGCTTGAGAAAAAAGCGGACAGGATTATTAAAACTACTATTGCCAGAACTTCCAGAATATTAGGCATGGGCTTCTACACCCCCTACCACGTCATCCTCATCGTATATCTCACCGACAAGCTCTTCCAGGATATCCTCGACAGTTATTATGCCAAGAACTTCTCCCGATTTTCCTTTTACTATCGCGATATGCGTCTGGCTGTCACTCATAAGCTGCAAAAGGTCATCCACAGGCGTCCCCGCATCGATATAGTGCACCTTGTCCATGATGTCCTTCACGCCGAGCTTTTCGTTTTTGAGATACCCCTTCAGATATTTTCTTATCTGTAGTATGCCAACAGGGTCTCCTTTTTCGTCTACTACCGGTATGCGCGAGTGTCCGTTTTTCTTTATGACATCGAGTATCTCATCTGAGGTCATATTTATGCGGACGGCAATCACGTCCTCCCACTTTGTAAGCACGTCCCCAGCCGTTGTTCCGGCAAACTCGAGCGCAGACTGCACCAGTTCGCTTGTGTCCTCGTCCAGTGTTCCCTCCTCAACTATCGTGCCGATTATGTCGTACAAATCCTCTTCTGTCACCGTCACCTTCGACTCAAACCGCTTAAACGGCTTTCTGAGAAGCTGCGATAGCTTGGAAAATACGAACACCACCGGTCTCATCACCTTCATCAGAAATATGAGAAGCCCTGAAACTGTGAGAATAAGCCTTTCGGTACACGCCTTGGCATAGCACTTGGGCAGGATCTCACCGGCAAACAACACTACGATTGTCGTGACTATCGTGGACCATGCCACAGCCTCCAGCCCCCATATTCTGTTTGCAAGCATTGTGGATATCGTTGCACAGCCGATGTTTACGATGTTGTTTCCGATAAGGAGAGTAGAAAGCGCGGAATCGAAATTGTCAAGAAGATAAAGCACACGCTTTGCTCTCTTGTCCCCGTTATCCGCATTGCTCATCATTCTTATCCTGCTCACCGAGGACAGCGACAGCTCGGTCGCTGAGAAATACGCGCTGCAAAGCAGCAGAAATACAAAAACTAACAGGTATCGTATAGGCCCGTCGTCCATTGGGTAAACCATCTCCTTTTTTACATAGAATGTTTAAAATTATACTAAAAAGGTCGTCTTTTTTCAATCCTCGTTTCGGTCTATTTTTTTGCATTGGCAGCCATTTATGCGCTATTCAACGCCTATATTGTCTCTTTTCACTATTGCTCTGCCTTTCCCTTTAAATTTCACACATTTGCTGTAAAAAGCCACTTTGTATATTTTAAGGGTAATAGAGGCAAAATATAGGCTGTAATATGTCCAAACTGACATAGCACGACCGACATGTCGCCATATCAATAAAACATTACCTATTTAGAAAGAAAAATGTTAAACTATTAACGAACTCAGGGAGCACCCCCTCCGGGTATCCTCCCTGAAATAAAAAGTAAAAACTCTGCGGGTCCTTCCCGCAAGATTAAAGTAAAGGAGCAGGATGTATGGCACGCTTTACACTTCCAAGAGACATATATTTCGGCAGAGGCTCTATCGATGAGCTCAAAAACCTCAAAGGCAAAAAAGCTATGATAGTAGTGGGCGGCGGCTCGATGAAGCGCTTCGGCTTCCTTGATAAGGTAATAGACAACCTCCACCAGGCTGGTATTGAAACACAGCTTTTTGAAGGTGTTGAATCTGATCCGTCTGTGGAAACTGTTATGAAGGGCGCAGCCGCTATGCGCGAATTTGAACCAGACTGGATAGTTTCTATCGGCGGCGGTTCCCCGATAGATGCTGCCAAGGCAATGTGGGCTTTCTATGAGTATCCAGAGATCACATTCGAGGATCTCATCACCCCATTCAGCTTCCCCACCCTGAGACAGAAGGCAAAGTTCCTCGCTATCCCATCAACATCGGGTACTGCGACAGAGGTTACTGCTTTCTCTGTTATCACAGACTATGAGAAGGGCATTAAATATCCTCTTGCCGACTTTAATATCACTCCTGACGTTGCAATCGTCGACCCGGACCTCGCAGAGACGATGCCCCAGAAGCTCACCGCTCATACAGGTATGGATGCTCTGACACATGCTATTGAGGCTTATGTCTCCACAGCCCATTCCGATTTCACCGATCCGCTCGCTATTAAGGCTATCCAGATGGTATTTAAATATCTCCCGGCTTCCTACAATGGCGATCACACGGCCCGCGAAGAGATGCACTATGCCCAGTGCCTTGCAGGTATGGCATTCTCTAATGCCCTTCTTGGCATAGTCCACTCGATGGCCCACAAGACGGGTGCTGCATACAGCACAGGTCACATCGTCCACGGCTGCGCAAACGCAATGTACCTGCCCTATGTCATCAAGTACAACGCTCAGAACGCTGAAGCTAAGAAGCGTTACTGCGACATCGCAACGGCTGTTGGAATCACCGGCACAGAGGACGAAATGGTTGAAGGTCTGCGTAATAAGATCTGGGAATACAACAAGACACTCAACATTCCAAAGACAATGCAGGAATACGGCGTGAAGGAAGATGAGTTCCTCGAGAAGCTTCCCGAGGTTGCAAAGAACGCTGTTGGCGACGCCTGCACAGGCTCCAACCCGAGGGAAATCACCCCCGAGCAGATGGAAAAACTTCTCAAGTGCTGCTTCTATGGCACTGAAGTAGATTTCTAAGATTTTATTTAAAAGCCTTAACGGCTTTCATGCTAACCAGATTGTTTCCCCTTATCTCTTTTCTTTTGCAGGCACGGCTTAGGCTGTGCCTGCTTTGTTTTGCTTATTTTTCTTTTTCTGGCTGCTAAACGGTACATTTTTTGGAAATTGGAAAAAATCTCTTGACTCTTACCTTACGTAAGAATATATAATGAGCTACACATGATTATATCATTTGGCGCGGACCTTCAGCCGCGCGGAAAGGACTACCCATGAAAATATCAGAGGTATGCCGACGGACAGGACTTACAGAGAGGACCGTGCGGTATTATGAGGAGGAGGGCTTCATTTCACCTGAAACCACTGTATCCGGCGGGCGCACCTACAGGAATTATGGTGAGCAGGACATTTCCACCCTTGAAACGGTGGCATCCCTGCGGAAGCTTCTCTTCTCGATAGATGAAATAAAGCAGATGCGTGACCCCGAAATGATACCTCATGTACTTGCCGGATACAGACAACGCCTCACCGAGATGAACCAGCGCATGACCGATGTGCTTGAGACGCTTGAGCGGATGGATATGCGTTATGTTGATGGGATAAACTCTCTGGCAAAGGGTTTTGCCGTGGCTGCCGCATCCCGTCCCCTCCCACCACACGACGTAACCCCCAACTTCGGCCGTTTCGATGAGGAAGAAACCCGCGACCCAGACGCAATATCAAACTTTGAAGCCAATCAACGCAAGCTTATCAGCCGTGGCGGAAAGATGCTTGCTGCAATCATCATTGTCGATGTTGTCGGCACCATAGTAAACTCTATCATATCCGGCTTCAGCCTGCTCGCAATTATAATTACTATTCTATTTATAGTTGGTATAATGAAAGGGAAAACATGGGTGCGGTACCTATACGCCGCTGGCAATGTTTTAAGCATAGTGTTTGGTATGGTATCACTTGTTACCATTATAGATTATCTGTCACCCCCACTCATAGCATTTTTGATTGCCATTATGGTCTGGAGAGGCATATGTGCATTCTGGCTCTTCTCAAGCAAGAGCATAGAGGAGTATCTTTACTACAATAATCACTAAATTTTTCTCGGAAAGCTGTTGACTTTTCCCCTTTAATAATGTATCCTATATTGGCAGTCCTGCTTGACCTCCGGACTGCCGCACGGAGAAGTCGCGTAGCCCGGTCGAGCGCGCACGATTGGAAATCGTGTAACGGTCAAAAGCCGTTCGAGGGTTCGAATCCCTCCTTCTCCGCCACAAAACCCGCCTTGAAGGCGGGTTTTTCTGTATCGGCTTTGTACAAATCTTTATTATAACCGGAGCACTGCTATGAAAAAAATCCTTATGATGATCCTGCCAAACTGCCCCTTCTGCAAGCAGGCAGACCAAATGATAGAAGAGCTGCTTGCGGAAAATCCTGCATACCGCGACATTTCCATAGAGCGTGTCGATGAACAGAAGGATACAGAGCTTGCTGAATCCCTCGACTACTACTATGTACCATGCCTTTTTGTCGATGGCAAAAAGCTCTTGGAAGGGGTCCCCACAAAAGAAAAAGTTCAGGCAGTCCTTGACGCTGCCCTGGATAAATGAGGCTTTTACCACAAACTATAGGCAAAGAGGGACGGGCAATGCCCGTCCCTCTTTGCTATTTAAAAGTGAGAAAACAAAAAAGCTATTTTGAAAATTTATCCTTTAGCGGGTGTACTCCGAACACTGTAAAGTTCAATATAGCAGGAGTTACACCTTCGGAGGCGCCAAGTATGCGTATACGCACCTTTGCAGCTAAAGTCTCCTCAAACGTACGGTAATCCACCACAAGATCAACATCGTTTTCAGAAGCGTCAACAAGGGTCTGCCAGTCGCTACCCAGGGTCTCGCCATACTCAATAACATACTTATACGGACCAGGTACTATTCCCTTTTCAAAGTCGAGCCCAATATCCTTCCACATAATACGCACGGCAGAAATCTTATACTGACCAAAGAACTGTACCGCAAATGCAGGCTCCTTATCATCTGCTGCCGGCTGCCAGAAGGTGTGCAGCGCTTCATCTATCGCATACAGTGGGCGGCTTCCTGGCGCACAGGAGGATGCCCATTCAGGCTTAAACACTGTTATCGGTACAAGCTCGGTAGCGTTGCCCTTCTCCGGATGCTCGAGCACGCCCGGACCATACTGAGGTACTTCGCATCCAGTCAGCGCATAAAGATATCCGTCCTCGTCAATTCCTACCGGGTCAATACCTATACGGCGCTCCATGTTGCCATCTATGCACAGCGGAATAGTATAGAAGCACCAAATGGTATCATCAGGTCCGTCAACTATCGATCCGTGACCTCCCCCCTTGATAAATCCGTTGCGGCTGCGGGACACTGGATACGGCTGCACCTTAAACTCGCCCAGAGGGCTATCGCTTATATATGTTCCCATAGCATATGTATAATACTCTGTTCCGCAGACCGAATATGTCAGATAGTACTTGCCGTTCTTCCTGTTCTTATACATCCAGCTGCCCTCTGTGCATCCCGAGGACCAGTCCTCGTTTGCCGCACCGAAGCGCTCCCACCAATTTCTCGGGTCAAACTGCAATAGCGGCTTTGGCTCTGTTATAAGCTTATTCGGCTGGTCGCAATCGAGCTCAGCCCCAAAGATAAAGCCGTTACCAAGCCCCCAATAGAGATACAGCCTGTCATCGTCGTCAGCAAAAATCATCGGATCATTTGCAAGCATCTCACGACCATCCGGAAGAACCCACTCTCCTATCTTCTCCCACGGTCCTAATGGAGTATCGGATACATGCGGCGGTACACTGTTGGCGGTAGCATAAAACTTACCGCGGAAATATTCGACTGTTGGAGCCATTGGAGCAGATATAGGCATCCATGTCTCATCGTAATGTGGGTTCCAGTGAATAAAATCTTCCGAGTCATATATCACGCCGCATGTGCAGTATAGATACCATTTCCCCTCATAGTAAAGGCAGGATGGATCAGCTGTAGCGCGCACATCATTCTGTGCAACGCGACCGTACTTTATGCCATCTTTACCTGTTTTAAACCTCATCTCTCCGCCACCATCGAGTTGACCAAAGCCTGTAGGATCAAATTTGCTGGCTATTTCTTTTTCTGATACAAACAGCTTGTCGCCGCGTCCCCATACATCCGGGCGGTCATTTTGACCATGCCTGCCACCTAACACCTTGAGCTGTGGGTAGTTTGGCAGGACTATCGGATTACAGTAGGTATTCTGGATAGTCTTTTTCATATTTTTCTCCTTTGGAAATATTGTGTGGACACTATTCTAGTTCTATATATATATATAGTATCTACCTGCTTTTCAAAAAGCTATCCTCTAAACGGACATTATCATTTGCATATCCGGTCAAGGCTCAAATGCTTTGTCCCTCAGTGTCTATCTGTCCTGTTCCACCTGTTCTCACAGGCGAGACTCCAAATTTCTTCCTGTATGCGCGATAGAACGTCGAGTAGTCATTAAAACCGCACTCTCGACTGGTCCTAGCAGCGGGTGCTCCAGAAAATATCATCTCTCGCGCACACAGCAGCCTTTTTGCTGTAACATATTCGCCAACTGTTGCCCCCGTAAGCCTTTTAAACCTGCGATTGAGCTGCGACTTGCTGATAAAAAATATATCCGCAAGTGTTTCGAGGGAGAGATCCCCTGCCAGATTGCGGTTAATATAATCTATTATTTCCGAACCGCTACTGTCATTCAGCCGCGAGCTTCCCTCGGCTATCTTTATCTGAAACGCCTCGCGTATCTCACTGAGCAGAGGCAAAATATTTGTAATTATCGCAAGCCGCTGCTCATAGCTGCTGCTCCCCTCCTCCAAAGATACCATTCTAATGAGGTATTTGGAAAATTCTCCAGAATCGTATTGGTTGAACTTTCCAAGAGGACGGTTATAGTATGGCTCGAGCAGTATCTTTTTAGGGTCGAGCCCTTCGATTATACGCTGAGGAAAGTTTAGCGCTATTCGCTCGTAGCCAGTGTTCCCCTCAACCTTGAGACAATGCACCTCGGCTGGTCGCATTATCATTATATTACCGGGGCGCAGCTTGTACTCGTTACCTTCCACTATGTATGAACAATCCCCCCGCAAAAAGCAATAAAGCTCAAAATTCTCGTGAGCGTGCATCCCATAGTTTGCTTCTCCGCTGTTAATCAAGTTTCTTGGGTTCTCGTTATATGAATGGTGCAGATAAATTTCACCGTCACTATACATCATCATCGGCTGCATAAAATCCCCCCTTATACTTATTATAAAAGTTTCAAATTCCCTTTGCAATATTCAAGAAATATTTTGTGCGTATATTTGCAATATATATCGCGGAAGAATGCAATCGCTTTGCAGTTATTTTTATGGTATTATTAAGAAAATAAAAAGTGGAGGTTTGTCAATTTGGATAAGAATTATCTGCTGCCCTCTGCCGCAGCAAAGAGGTTATACGAAAAAGTCAGGCTCCTCCCTATTGCCGATTACCACTGCCATCTCTCACCAAAGGAGATATACGATGATGTCCCGTTTGACAACATAGGTGAGATGTGGCTGGGCGGAGATCATTACAAATGGCGCCTTATGCGCGCTGCCGGTGTCGACGAGAAATACATAACTGGCAACGCCAGCTGGCACGACAAATTTATAAAATACGCAGAGGCGGTTACCTTTGCCGCCGGAAGCCCTCTTTACGCCTGGAGCCATATGGAGCTTTCCCAGTTTTTCGGAGTGGAAGATATCCTCTCTGTTGAAAATGCGGAGACTATCTGGGAAAAGGCAAACACTGTTATAAGAGAAAAGCAGCTCTCTCCCAGAAAGCTTATAGAAATGTCAAACGTAGAATATATTGCCACGACTGACGATCCCATCGACAGCCTCGAATACCACAGGCTGATAGCCGATGACAGCAGCTTTAGTGTAAAAGTAGCCCCTGCTTTCCGCACAGACAGGCTGATGCTCATCCGGGCTGCGGACTATCCACAGTACATTGAGATGCTTTCCTCCGCTTCCGGTGTGAAAATCAATTCTGTCTCTTCTCTGTCCGAGGCAATAAGCCATCGGCTCGACTACTTCTGTTCGCTTGGATGCCGTTTTTCCGATGTCGGAATACAGTATTTCCCGGATAGGATATCAGACATGGCTGAGGCTGATTCAACCTTCAAAAAAGCCATTTCCGGAAACGAGATATCAGATTCCGAATTTATGGGCTTTCTTGGATATATGTACATATTGCTTGCCTCTGAATACAAAAAGCGCGGCATTGTCATGCAGCTCCATCTTATGGTGCGCCGCAACGCTAATACAGAGCTCTTCAGGAGCGTTGGCGCCGACGCCGGCGGGGACTGCATAGGTGACACGATATCCTGCCGCGACCTGACATACATTCTCGACGCCATAAACTCCGCATCAGGCATGCCAGAGACCATACTCTACACACTCGAGCCCTCTGTCTCAGCTAAGCTTGTCTCCATTGCCGGAAGCTTCCCGAATGTTCGCTGCGGCGCCGCATGGTGGTTCTGTGACCACAAGAGAGGCATCGAGGAGCAGATACTTAATATTGCCGAGTGTGGTCATCTCGGCACATTCCTCGGAATGTTGACCGATTCGCGCAGTTTCCTCTCATATGCCCGTCACGACTATTTCCGCCGCATACTCTGCGGGCTGCTGGGCAGCTTTGTGGAAAGCGGCGAATACCCCGACGAGGCGCTTGCTGGAAAGCTCGCTGAAAAAATATGTATCGGAAACATTAGAAAACTTATTGAAAAGGGGGAAAGCAGATGAAAATGACATTCAGGTGGTACGGGGAAAGCGACCCTGTCACCCTCGAAAAGATACGGCAGATCCCGCGTATGAGCGGGATAGTATCCGCCGTATACGACGTCTCTCCGGGCGAAATCTGGAGCCGTGAGAGCATTGCTCACATAAAAGAGCTTGCTGAAAAAAACGGTCTGGAATTTGAAGTTGTTGAAAGCGTGCCCGTGCCGGAAGAGATAAAGCTTGGTGGCCAAAAGGCTCCTGAGCTTATTGAAAACTACTGCGAAAATATCAAACGTCTTGGTCAAGCCGGGGTCAGGTGTGTATGCTACAACTTCATGCCCGTATTTGACTGGCTCAGAAGCGAGCTTGAGCGCCCGGGCGCCGACGGCTCCAACGCCCTTGCCTATGATGAGGCAACTGTCCTCTCAATGAATCCCCTTACAAGCGAGCTTTCGCTGCCTGGCTGGGATGAAAGCTACACAAAGGACGGTCTGCGGGCGCTGCTGGAGCGCTACTCGCAGATAGATGAAGAGCAGCTGTGGCAGAACCTCTCCGCATTTCTCAAATCGGTAATACCCGTGGCAGAGCGCTACGGCGTAAACATGGCAATCCATCCGGATGATCCGCCGTGGGGCATATTCGGGCTTCCCCGCATAATAACATGCGAAAAGAACCTTGAACGTTTCCTCAGCATTGTCGACAGCCCTGCCAACGGTCTCACCTTCTGCACAGGCTCTCTCGGAGCAAACCCGGAAAATGATCTCCCTACCATGGCAAAGAAGTTCGCAAAACGCATCCACTTTGCCCATCTGAGAAACATCAGGATAACAGGTGACAGGAAATTTGAAGAGGTTGGACATCCGACGGAATGCGGCTCGCTTGACATGTACGCGATAGTAAAGTCGCTCCACGAGGGCGGCTTCGACGGGTATGTCCGTCCAGACCATGGTCGTATGATATGGGGTGAAACCGGTCGCTATGGCTACGGTCTCTATGACCGCGCTCTCGGCGCGACATATCTCACAGGTCTCTTTGAAGCGATAGAGAGAGGCTGAACAAAATTTTAATTACGGCGAAAGGACACTGACATGAGTAAGCTTTTTGTTATAACCGGCGCCGGTGGGGTTCTCTGCTCAAGCTTTGCCCAGGCACTGGCAAAAAAAGGTCACAAGATCGCGCTGCTCGACCTCAACGAGGCAGCGGCGCAAAAGGTCGCGGATGAGATAAATGCCGCAGGCGGAACAGCCCGTGCCTATGCGGCAAACGTACTCGACCGCGAAGCTCTCGAAGCAGTACACGAAAAGGTTCTCTCGGAGCTTGGAAAATGCGACGTACTGATAAACGGAGCGGGCGGCAACCACCCCCGCTGCACCACAGAGCATGAGTTTTTCCAGTCCGGCGACGAGACGGCGACCGATTTTCTCACCTTCTTCAATCTCAAGCGCGAGGACTTTGGATTTGTGTTTGACCTTAACATTGTTGGCTCTCTCCTGCCCTCGCAGGTATTTGCCCGTGACATGATAGGACGCGAGGGATGCTCGATACTCAACATCTCATCGATGAATGCTTTCCGTCCCCTCACAAAAATCCCGGCATATTCCGCCGCGAAGGCTGCCGTTTCAAATTTTACCCAGTGGCTGGCTGTACATCTCGCTCCGGAAAATATCCGTGTAAACGCAATGGCTCCCGGGTTCTTTGTAACAAATCAGAACAGGGCTCTTCTCTTTGACGAAAAAGGCAATCCAACCGCCCGCACAGAGAAGATCCTCCGCTCCACCCCAATGGGACGCTTTGGCGAGGCTGACGAGCTGCTTGGCACCCTCTTCTGGCTTACAGACAGCGAAGCTTCCGGTTTTGTCACCGGCATAGTGGTCCCGGTCGACGGAGGTTTCTCCGCGTATTCTGGGGTATAGGAGGAAAAATGTATAAATTTGAGCTTTGTGCCTTTGCCGACGAGGCTTCCAAGTCTGTCTCCGAACAGATAGAGGCGATGGCTTCAAATGGCATCAAATATCTCGAAGCCCGCGGCATAGATGGCGAAAACATATCTGATATCTCGATAGAGAGGGCAAAACAGCTGAAAGAAGAGCTTGCAGCGCACGGGCTTGCGGTATGGTCTCTCGGTTCGCCAATAGGTAAAATCGACATAACAGATGATTTTGCGCCCCACATGGAAAAGTTCAGGCACACACTTGAGCTTGCCAGGAAGCTTGGGGCAAAGCAGATACGCCTGTTCAGCTTTTACATACCCGACGGTGAATACGAGAAGTATCGTGATGAGGTATTTTCCAGGCTTTCAGCTTTTGTTTCTGCCGCAGAGGGCAGCAGCGTTACACTCTGCCACGAAAATGAGAAGGGCATCTACGGGGATATCCCGGAAAGATGCTTTGAAATCCATCAGGCCGTCCCTGGGATCCGGGCAGTATTCGACCCGGCAAACTTTGTCCAGTCGGGCGCAGACCCGCTGAAGGCATGGGATATGCTGGCAGAGCATGTGGAATACCTTCACATCAAAGACTCGCTTGACGACGGGCGCAATGTCCCCGCCGGTGAGGGCTCGGGTCGTATCCCCGAAATAATCAAAAAATACGCGGCGGCTGGCGGCAGGGTACTTACGCTTGAGCCGCATCTCTGGGAGTTTGCCGGTCTTTCCGGGCTCGAGCGCGAGGGCGAAAAGAGCAAAGTCGGCGGGATTGCCTCCTCCCAGCGAGCAGCCTTCGACATTGGGGTGAAGGCGCTAAAAAACATTTTGGAAAATATAAATTTATAGATGTTTTTTGGAGGAAAAAAAAAAAAAAAAGTTCGTCTTGGTATTGTTGGTCTCGGTCAGC
>CALXAZ010000151.1 GCA_944386395.1 uncultured Clostridia bacterium | reverse complement strand
AGCCAGAGATAGAGGACAGGACATCCGGTCTGGCGGCGGGTGCGCGCGATTCTCTTATTAAACCGTTTGAAATGGGGGAGCTGCTTGCGCGGGGGCGTGCAATTACAAGGAGACGCGCTGCATTCTCCCCAAATTTATTGAAATTTGGGGATCTTATTCTAAACAGAGAAACATTCGAACTTGTTTCAAAAAACAGTTCAGTACGTCTTTCTAACAAGGAATTTCAGATAATGGAGATGTTGATGTCCAACAGTGGCAGATTAATTTCGACCGAACAATTTATGGATAGGATATGGGGGTATGACGCTGAAGCTGAAATAAATGTTGTATGGGCATACATATCTTATCTCAGAAAAAAACTTTCAATGATTGGTACTGAGGTAGAAATAAAGGCTATCCGCGGTGTAGGCTACACACTGGAGAACAGAAATGATTAAAAGCTTACAAAGAAAGTTTGTGCTAATATCGTCAGGATCGATTTTGGTTGTCATAGTAGTCCTTATAGGTCTTATAAACGGTGTAAATATGTATAACATGGATAAACGCATTGATGGGATGCTATGGTTCCTTTCGGGAAACGATGGAAATTTTCCTGATCTAGAAAAAACACATCCTTCTGACATCAAAATGACTCCTGAAACGAGATTTGAAACGAGATATTTTTTAGTCAAAGCGGACGAAAGCGGCAATATCACACAAATTGATATAGGACACATTGCCGCCATATCCTCCGAAGATGCTAAGAGCTATGCAGAAGAGGTTTTGAGCCAAAAGAAGCAGAAAGGTTATAATGGCATATACAAATATCTCATAGTAGAAAAGGAATATGGAAAGCTACTAGTTTTTCTTGACTGTAACTCAGAAATTGAAACTAGAAATTCCTTTTTTCTGCTTTTTGTCAGTGTAGGTATATTGTGCTTTATTGCAGTTTTTGCGGTCATATGGGGTTTTTCTAAGCGTGCTATTAAGCCAGTTGTTGAAAACATAGAGAAGCAAAGGCAATTCATCACCGATGCTGGACATGAGATAAAAACACCTCTTGCGATTATTTCTGCCAATGCAGATGTTTTAGAGCTTAGCTGTGGTGAAAATGAGTGGGTTACGAGCATACGAAATCAGACTAAAAGATTAAATGAGCTTGTTAAAAACCTGCTGACCCTTTCAAAAATTGATGAAGGGAAGGTGCGTGTTACGTTTTCTGAATTTATTCTTAGCGAAGCTGCCCATAAAGCTCTAGAGCCTTTTATTTTAATTGCAGAGTCGAAAAACATAAAATTTGATGTGCAAATTGAGCCATCACTCCGGATAATCGGCGACTATGACGGTATACAGACGCTGATTTCTATATTGGCAGAAAACGCAGTCAAATATACTGAAAATAATGGTCAAATAACCGTTGAACTTAGTAAAACAGGAAAAAACATAAAGCTTGAGATAAAAAATAATTGTAAAGCTCTACCAAGCGGAGATCTCAATAGACTGTTTGACAGATTTTATCGTGCTGATAGCTCACGCTCGAGGGAAACCGGCGGATATGGGATCGGGCTTTCGATAGCTCAAGCAATTGTAAACGCCCACAAAGGGAAGATATCCGTTAGAGTCGATAACGGAAATGTCATCTGCTTCACCGTTATTTTTTATTAATACTTTGCCAATAAAATTTATGAATAGCATGGAAACGGGCTGCTGGTTTAACCCTAGCAGCCCGTTTTGTGTTATATAATTATCAAAAGAAAGGTCAAACAGCTTCCTCCTCGACATCTGAATCGGTAAACTGACTGTTATACAAATCATAATAGAAGCCTTTTGCTGCAAGCAATTCCTCGTGGTTTCCTTGCTCGACGATAGTACCATGATTCATAACGAGTATCTTATCAGCGTCTCGAATTGTGGAAAGCCTATGTGCAATAACAAAGCTCGTACGTCCCTGCATAAGCTCTTCCATAGCGTGCTGTATCAGTATTTCGGTACGTGTATCTACGCTAGAGGTTGCTTCGTCCAGTATCAGTATCGCCGGATCGGCAAGGAAGGCGCGCGCAATGGTGAGTAGCTGCTTCTGACCCTGGGAAATGTTTGTTGCGTCTTCGTTTATCTTTGTATTATAGCCGTCTTGCAGCGTACGTATGAAGTGATCTGAACGGGCAGCAACAGATGCATCAATTATCTGCTGATCCGTGGCATTGTCAACACCATATGCGATGTTTTCCCGAATAGTACCGTTAAAGAGCCAGGTATCCTGAAGCACCATGCCAAACATCTTGCGTAGACCACCTCTTGTCATATCCCGTATATCCACTCCATCAACTGTTATTCTGCCCTTGCTGACATCGTAGAAGCGCATAAGTAGATTGACAAGTGTTGTCTTGCCGGCTCCGGTAGGTCCAACCACCGCAATTGTTTGACCTGGTTTTACATCGATATCAAGATCCTTCATAAGTATCTTATCAGGGGAGTAGCCAAATTCGATATGTTCAAATTTAACAGCGCCCTGAGGATTTTTGATATCTTTAGGCGTTATTGACTCGGGAACTTCCTCCTCTTCATCAAGCACCTCAAAGATACGCTCGGCAGCAGCAAGAACCTGTTGAATCGAGTTTGTAATGTTGGAAATCTGGGCTATTGGCTGGTTAAATTGACGCACATACTGTAAAAATGCCTGCATATCACCAAGAAGGAACGTTCCTCGAGATACAAATATACCTCCGGCAACACACATTATAACGTATCCGAGATTTCCGAGGAACTGCATGAGCGGCATTATCATACCCGAGATAAACTGAGCTTTTCTGGAATATTCATAATAGCGGGTGTTTATCTCTTCAAACTCATTTATTGAATCCTCCTCGTGGCAAAACAGTTTTACTATCCGCTGACCGGCATACATTTCCTCTACGTGACCGTTCAGATCGCCAAGCGAGCGGGACTGTCCGACAAAGAATCGCTGCGACTTAGGTGCGATGATATATACCACAAGTATATAAAGCGGTGTAACAAGCATCGCGAGAAGGGTAAGTAATGGACTTATCCTTAACATCATAAACAGCACGCCCAGCAGGGTTATCATAGACGAAAGTATCTGTGTAATGCTTGATTGTAGAGACATCGAAACTGTATCGACATCGTTTGTAACCCGGCTGAGTATTTCGCCATGTGTGCGCCCGTCAAAGTACTTGAGGGGGAGCCTGGATAGCTTTGCCTCGAGATCGTAACGCATTTTAAATACGAGATCGGCAGAAATGTTTGCCGCGACCCATTGCTGAACGAGCTCGAACAATGCGGTACACAGATATAATGCTCCAAGCAGAAGTATCCACGGCAGCAAATCCTCTGATTTTACCTGTCCGTTATGGAATCCTTCTTGTAACACAGTAATAGCATTACCCTGTACTTTTGGTGCAAAAACATTAAAAAGCGAGGTAAGACCGGATAAAGCAACTATTAGCAGTAGTACCCACTTAAAGGGGAGCATATATTTAACAGTTTTGATGAGAGTCCCTTTGAAGTTTTTAACCTTCTCAACAGGCATTCCCATTCCTCCGGGTCCGCGCCCCATTCCACCACCAGGACCTCGTCTCATTGGTTGTGGACGTTTCCCGCGGTTGTATTTTTGCTCCGGAAGATCATCGAATATATCCTTTTTCTTCTTTTTGTCCGCATTAGCGGGAGGAGTATTCTTATTTACTCTGTTTTCGCTCATGCTATCTCCTCCTCCTTGAGCTGTGAAGATACTATTTCCCTATAAACTTCACAGGTATTTAGTAACTCTTTATGTGTTCCAAGACCAACGCATTTGCCATCGTCCAAGACGATTATTCTATCGGCGTTCATAACTGTGCTTACACGTTGAGCAACAATAATAACAGTAGCATCTTTTGTTACAGGTTTAAGCGCTGCGCGAAGCATTGCGTCTGTCTTAAAGTCAAGCGCAGAAAAGCTGTCATCAAAGATGTATATTTCCGGCTTTTTGATAAGAGCACGAGCAATAGATATACGCTGCTTCTGACCTCCGGATACGTTTGTGGCATCCTGAGACAGGAAGGAATCAAAGCCTTCTGCCATAGCGTCTATAAATTCCGTCGCTTGGGCAATATCCGCCGCCGCACGCACCTCTTCATCACTTGCATCCATCTTTCCGTATCTAATGTTGTCTGCAATGGTGCCTGTAAATAGAAGCGCTTTCTGCGGGATAAAGCCTATCCTGCTTCTCAGATCCTTCTGTGTCATCTCACTTATGCTCACACCATCAACTGATATCTTGCCTTCCTGAATATCGTACAGACGAGGAATAAGGGTGATAAGCGTGGATTTTCCTGAACCGGTACCTCCGATAATTGCTGTCGTCTCACCAGGACGGGTTTCAAATGAAATGTTGGAAAGGACAGCCTCTTCGGCTCCAGGATATTTAAATGTAACATTTTCAAACTTTACATACCCACGAACATTCTTTGCAGGAGTTTTAGGAACTATTGGGTCAACTATGTCGGAATTGGTGTCTAGTATTTCGTTGATACGTCCAGCAGAAACCATGGCCCGAGGTATCATATTGAATATCATACGTATACCCATGACTGAACCAAGTATCTGCATAACATATTGAGAAAAGGCCATGAGATCACCGGTGGTCATTGCGCCAACGTTTATGCGATACTGACCGAACCAGAGTATTGCAACAGTTGCCCCGTTCATAACCATCATGGTAAGCGGGTGCATGAGAGCCATGCGATGCCTTGCCTTACGGTTGGTATCGGTGTAATCCTTGTTTGTATTGTTGAATCTGTCGTGCTCGTAGTCAAGCCTGTCGAACGCGCGTATAACACGTACGCCAGACAAAATTTCACGCAAAACCAGATTTACCCGATCCAGCTTATCCATCATTATTCTAAACAGAGGACGTACCCAGTTGATGTTAAGCGCAATAATGATAAGAAGCAGTGGCATTGCAACAACTATTATAGTAGCAAGGGTAACATCCATAGAAGCAGCCATAACAATTCCGCCAATAAGATGGAGAGGCATACTGACGATCTGTCGAAGACCCATCTGAAGCACCATCTGCATCTGGCGGACATCGTTTGTTGTTCTTGTTATGAGGGAGGCAGTACCGAATTTATCAACTTCGTGCATAGAATAGTAGGTTATCTTTCTAAAAGTCTCAGAACGCAGGTCGCGCCCAAGCGACATTGAAGCCTTTGAAGAAAGATAGTTTGAACATATGCTGCAAATTACTGATGCCAGCGATACTCCAAGCATTTGAATTCCTACTACAATGATGAAGTGTGTATCACCAGATTCAATACCTTCATTCACTATTTTTGACATCAACGTTGGAAGAAGAAGGTCGAACATTGCCGCTGCAAAAAGAAGCACAACGACGCCCACAATAAGCTTTGTATAAGGTTTTGCCTTTTTAAGTAGCTTAAACAAGCAATATTATCTCCTGTCGAATATATTTTCGTCCTCGTAGCTATTTCTTTTTTTTTTTTTTTAGTCAGAGGATTCTGCGAGGAGCTTTATCAGCAGCTCTGCATTTTCTACTCCGAGCGTCTCGACAAGCTCACTAAAGTTTTTTTCCATAGCGTCCCTATGGGATTGCAGTGCTTCAAAGCCTTTGGCAGTGAGCGACAGATGCACTGCTCGTTTATCGTCCGCTGCCTGTGTGCGGGTGACAAACCCCTGACCCTCGAGATTGTTTATATGCTGTGTTATCGTAGGGGAAGATACTCTCATTCTTGTGCTAAGATCAGAGATGCGCAATTTTTTGTTGTGGTGCATTGCCCGGTCGATTGTCAGAAGTATGCTCGTTTCTGTTCTGGACAGTCCGGCTGCCGGCACCATGTGCCAGGGGGTTCTGCCAAAACGAAAAAAGCAGCCCAGTAATCTGGTTGACAGGTTATCGGACGTTGTTGGTTCCATGTAAATCACCTCCCGAAAGATAGGTTGCCAAATAATTAGCCTTACTATTATTTAGTCTAACTACATAGTATACAGATAAAATTTGCTTTGTCAACTATATTTGGAAAAATATTTTAAGACAAAATATTACATTTTCCAGGTTTTAAAGATGTTTCAAAATAAAGATACTGCATATATTGACAATGCATAAGGAGCTGTGCTATATTTACTATAACCAAACAAAGACAAAGGCGCTGACGGGGAGGAGTACGCGGCAGCAGAAAAGCAGAGAGAAGATGGTAGGTGTAAATCTTCAAGAAGCTGGCGCGGAAGGTAGCCTCTGAGCTTTGGACCGAACGGGGTTTTCCCTTAGTAGACTTCAACGGATTTCCTCCGTTACAGGAATACGGCATCGGCTATACCTGTGCCGGATGAGTGCGCAGAGTCCTGCGAATTTAGGTGGTACCACGGATCTTTATCCGCCCTAAGCTTTGGCTTTGGGCGGTTTTCTATTTCATGTGAAAGGTTGGTTTTGATGCGAAGGGAATTATCAAAAATTTATGAGCCTCAGGGAGTAGAAGAAAAAATCTATAAGATGTGGCAGGACGGAGGTTATTTCAAGGCTGAAAGGAATCCTGAAAAGAAGCCGTATACAATAGTTATCCCCCCTCCAAATGTTACCGGACAGCTTCATATGGGGCACGCTCTGGACGAGACATGGCAAGATGTCCTTATTCGTTTCAAACGTATGCAGGGGTATTCAGCACTTTGGGTTCCAGGAACTGATCATGCGGGTATTGCAACTCAGATAAAAGTTGAAGAGTATATACGTGAAAACGAAGGGAAAACAAGATACGACTATGGACGCGAGAAATTCCTTGGTCTTGTATGGGATTGGAAAGACAGATATCATGACCGTATAATTTCGCAGCTTAAACGGCTTGGCTCCTCTTGCGATTGGTCACGCGAAAGATTTACTATGGACGAGGGGCTTTCCCGAGCTGTGCGTGAAGTATTTGTAAGATTATATAATAAAGGACTGATATATAAGGGCAGCAGAATTATCAACTGGTGTCCGCATTGTCGTACTGCGCTCAGCGACGCAGAGGTTGAGTATGCGGAAGAGCCCGGTCATTTCTGGCATATCCGTTATCCTGTAAAGGATTCCGATGAATATGTTATTATTGCGACCACAAGACCCGAGACCCTTCTGGGAGATACGGCTGTTGCAGTTAATCCAGAGGATGAGAGGTATACTCATCTGCTTGGCAAAAAGCTTATTCTTCCTCTTGTTGGAAGGGAAATACCTGTGATCGCCGACGAATATGTAGAGAAAGATTTTGGTACAGGGTGCGTCAAGATAACGCCGTGTCACGATCCAAATGACTTTGAGGTTGGGAAACGCCACAATCTTGAAGAGATTCTTATAATGGACGAGGACGCGAAAATAATTAATGGCGGCAGATATAACGGGATGGATCGATATACTGCGCGTGAGGAAATCATCAAGGATCTGGAACAGCAGGGATATCTGGTCAAGGTGGAGGAATACAGCCACAATGTAGGTCACTGCTACCGCTGTGGAGATACTGTTGAACCTATAACCTCAGCGCAGTGGTTTGTTAGGATGTCTCCGCTTGCCGGACCGGCTGTTGATATAGTCAAAGAAGGAAAAATCAAGTTTGTTCCTGAACGCTTTACAAAGACATATTTGAACTGGATGGATGGTACCCGTGACTGGTGTATATCCCGCCAGCTGTGGTGGGGGCACCGGATTCCTGCATTTTATTGCGCCGATTGCGGAGAAATGACCGTAAGCCGGGAAGATGTAACTACATGCCCGAAGTGCGGCTCCAACCATATTACTCAGGATGAGGATGTGCTCGACACTTGGTTCAGCTCGGCTCTCTGGCCTTTCAGTACGCTTGGCTGGCCTGACAAAACCGAGGATTTAGAATATTTCTTCCCAACAAACACTCTTGTTACAGGATACGATATAATAGGCTTCTGGGTTTCAAGGATGATCTTTTCCAGCGTTGAGCAGATGGGATGCGAGCCTTTTGGCACTGTCCTTATACACGGGCTGGTAAGAGACGGTCTTGGAAGGAAGATGTCCAAGTCGCTAGGTAATGGAGTAGATCCTATTGAGATCATAGACAAATATGGTGCTGATGCACTGCGCATGACCCTTCTTATAGGGAACAGTCCAGGCAATGATATGCGTTTTACAAGTGAAAAGGTCGAATCAATGCGGAATTTCTGCAATAAGCTGTGGAATGCATCGCGCTATGTTCTGATGAATCTTGACATAGATAAAATAGAGCTTCCGGACACACTGGCACTCGAAGATAAATGGATACTCTCAAAGCTCAATTCTCTTGTTGCAGATGTTACTGCAAACATTGAAAATTACGACATCGGGCTTGTTGCACAAAAGCTGTACGATTTCGTGTGGGATACCTATTGTGACTGGTATATTGAAATTACAAAGCCGCGCCTTTACGCAGGCGGCGACGGAAAGCAGCAGGCGGAAAAGGTTCTCGGATATGTTCTTTCAGATATTCTGAAGTTGCTGCATCCGTTTATGCCATATATAACTGAAGAGATATGGCAGTCTCTCCCTGGTACGGATAGCGCGCTTATTGTGGCAGAATGGCCGGAATATTCAGAGTCTCTGGCGTTCCCCGGAGAGGAAACTGATGTTGAAACAGTTATGGAAACAATACGCGCTGTCAGAAACCGCCGTGCTGAGATGAATGTTCCACCATCTAAAAAAGCTACTATTGAGCTGCTCACCGAAAAGCAGAATGTGTTTGCTGCAATGGAAGAGATTTTTAAAAAGCTCGCATATGCAGGCGAAATACGTTATATAGATGCAGCTCCTGCAGATCTCAAGGGCTATTCCACCGCTGCTACGGGAAGTGTTCAGGTGTTTATGCCAATGAGTGAACTTGTTGATATTGAAAAAGAACTACAGCGTCTAGAAAAAGAACTTTCCAAGGCACAAAAAGATCTTGACATGATTTCCAAAAAGCTTGCAAACCCTGGATTTGTATCAAAAGCTCCTGAGGCTGTTGTTGAAGGAGAGCGGGCAAAAGCAGAGACCTTGAATTCACTGATAGGAAAACTCGAGGAAAATATAAACAGTTTAAAATAAAACAGGAGGCGGTATAAATGAATTACGAAGAAGCGCTTGCCTATATCCACGGCACTAAGAAATATAATACAAAGCCGGGGCTTACGCGTATACAGAATCTTCTCGCTGATATGGGAAACCCTGAAAAGAAGATGCACTATGTTCATGTTGCAGGCACCAATGGAAAGGGCAGCTCCACGGCAATGATGGCATCGGTGCTTATGCACGCGGGTTACAAGACCGGTTCGTTTATATCGCCGTTTCTCGAGCGTTTTAACGAGCGGATGCAGATAAATGGTGAGCCAATACCTGATGGAAAGCTCGCGGAAATGACAGAAAAAGCAAAGAAACACGTGGATAATATAGTTGCGAAGGGAATGGTTAATCCAAGTGAATTCGAGCTTCTTACTGCTATAGCTTTTGACTACTGGGCAAGTGAAAAATGCGACTTTGTTTCTCTAGAGGTTGGAATGGGAGGCACCTATGATGCAACAAATGTAATAGAATGTCCCGAGGTCGCAATGATAATTTCTATATCCTTCGATCACATGCACTACCTTGGGAATACTCTCACGGAGATAGCCGGTGAAAAAGCCGGAATAATAAAAGAGGGTGGTACTGTGGTATGCTACGCAGACCAACCAGCAGAGGCTCTTGCGGTAATAAAGAAAACCTGTGAAGAGAAAAATGCCCGCTTTATACAGCCAGACAAAAATGCTGTTGAGATACTGGAGGCGGGGATGTTTGGTTCAAGAATACGCTACTCAGGAATAGAGACCACTGTGCCCCTCATGGGAAAGCATCAGGTATATAATGCCATAGGAGTCATCGAAGCCGCACGCGCCCTTAGGGAAAAAGGCTGGAATGTTTCTGATGAGGACATTTCTCTCGGTATAGCTGAAACAAAATGGGTAGGTAGACTGGAAAAGGTCCACGAAAAGCCTGAATGTATTATTGATGCTGCCCACAACCCTGACGCAGTTAGAGTGCTTTCCGAGGCTATTGATACACTGTTTTCTGGCAAGCGGCTGATAACGGTTATGGGCATTCTCGCAGATAAGGACTATGCCTACTGTATCCCAGAAATTGCCAAACGCAGCGGCATAGTTGTTGCAACTACTCCAACTAGCGGAAGGGCTTTACCTGCCGAAAAAACCGCAGAGATTGCTGCTCTTCACTGCAAAGAGGTCTATACCGAGGATTCTATAACCAAGGCTGTGGACAAGGCCTTTTCTCTGGCAGGAGAGGGAGATCTTGTGCTGATATGCGGCTCTCTATATGTTATAGGGCTTGCAAAAACATATATAAGAGAGAATAAATAGCTTTTCTACCACAATCGACAAAAAATACAATTACAATATGTTAAAATGCCGCCGTACGGACAAACCGTACGGCGTTTTTGTTTTCCGGAGGGAGGAAGTTTATGAACCTTAAAATTTATGAAAAGGAAGCCGGTATGGAGATATATATGGAGGGCGAGCTGGATCATCATGGTGCCAAAGATACAATGCGCCGTATAAATTCAGCAATAGATGCTTCGATGCCGCAAACATGTGTGCTCGATATGTCAGGCATAGGATTTATGGACAGCTCTGGTATAGCAGTAGTTCTCGGTGTTTACAGGAGAATGGAGGAGGTCAGCGGCAGTATGCGCGTCCGAAATGTACCTGTACAGGCTAAAAAGGTCTTTAAAGCAGCCGGAGTTGACCGAATAGTTGATTTTGAATAGGAGGGATGTTACATATGCAGCCTGTAAATGAAATGAATCTTGAATTTCCGAGCCGTTCTGTAAACGAAGGTTTTGCCCGCACAGCGGTTGCATGCTTTGCAGCGCAGCTAGACCCAACTATCGACGAACTCAATGACATAAAAACTGCGGTGAGCGAGGCTGTAACAAACTCGATTGTCCATGCATATCCCGGAAAGATAGGTCCTATACATATCCGAGCACGAATTTTTGAAGATAGGAGCATAGAAATCGTCGTGAAAGACAAGGGCATAGGAATACCTGATATTGAACAAGCAAAAAAGCCGCTCTTTACCACAGGCAATGAGGAGCGCTCTGGTATGGGATTTACAATAATGGATAGCTTTACAGATAAGCTTGTGGTTCGTTCGCGTCCCGGCTACGGAACCACAGTTAAAATGCTGAAAAAAATGTTGCCATTTGCCGGTCTTAAGTAGTATGGATGATATGCGCAAAAGGCTTCGAGCCGCAAAAGCAGGGGATAAAGAGGCGGCAGAGCGGCTTGTAACAGAAAACTCAGGACTCATATGGAGCGTAGCCCGCCGTTTCTTTGGACGTGGGGTAGACAGCGATGATTTGTATCAGCTGGGATGTATAGGGTTTATAAAAGCGGTACAGGGATATGACGAGTCGTTTGGCACACAGTTTTCAACGTACGCTGTTCCAAAGATTGCCGGAGAGATACGGCGTTTTTTGCGTGACGATGGGACACTCAAGGTAAGCCGAGGGCTCAAAGAGCGCTCTCTTGCGATAAAGAAAGCCAGAGAACGGCTCAATCAACGTCTTGGAAGAGAGCCATACCTTTCCGAAATTGCTGCCGAGACAGGGCTTACCCCTGAGGAAATAGCAGTAGCCGAACAGGCGACCGAGGCTCCAGATTCTCTTCAGCGGGAAAACGGAGATGGCGGCTTCACACTTGAAAACACAGTTGGGACAGATGGCATAGAGGATTCGATAGTTGAGAGCGTTGCGCTAAAAGAAGCAATAAGCTCATTACCGGAGCGGGACAGAATGCTAATATATCTGCGATATTTTAAAGGACTAACTCAGGATAAAACAGCAAAAATTTTGGGGATATCCCAAGTACAGGTATCAAGGATGGAGAAAAAAGTAATAGAACAACTCAGAAAATTTATCGCATAAATGATAAAAATACATTCCCACTATACAAAAATAAAAGAGCGATTTCCGCTCTTTTATTTTTGTATATGTAGTTTTATCTTATGTTTCAACTATTATTTGCCAGACACAAGGCGCTCTGTATCCCGGGCGATTGCAAATTCCTCATCTGTCGGAATTACAAGAGTCTTGACGGTTGCATCTTCCGCTGAGATATCTATCGTTCCACGGACTTCATTCTTTTTAGGATCTATCTTTATACCCATAAAGCCGAGCGGCTCGACAACGGATGCGCGAAGGGCAGCGTTGTTTTCTCCTATACCAGCTGTAAAGACAACAGCATCAAGACCACCCATAGCCGCAGCATAAGAGCCAATAAATTTCTGTATTGAGTAGATAAATGACTCAAGTGCTGCCGCAGCCCTTTCATTTCCCTGGTCTTTTGCAGCATAAAGATCCCGGAAATCAGAAGATATCCCAGAAATTCCAAGAACACCAGACTTTTTGTTTAATATGTTTGTCATCTCGTGGATATCGATATTCTCGTTATCCATAATATACTCCAATATTGCTGGATCAATGTTCCCGGAACGAGTACCCATCGGAAGCCCCTCAAGCGGTGTAAGTCCCATGGAAGTATCAACGCATTTTCCGCCTGATACTGCAGATATAGACGAACCATTACCAAGATGGCAGACAATAATTTTCAATTCTTCTGCTGGCTTTCCAAGGAATTCAATTGCCTTTTGCGAAACATACATGTGAGAGGTGCCATGGAAACCGTAACGCCGTACACCATATTTTTTATAATATTCATAGGGAAGGGCATAGAGATACGCCTTCTGTGGCATCGTCTGATGGAAAGCGGTGTCGAATACTGCAACCTGAGGTATACCGTGCATAGCTTCTTCACATGCAAGAATGCCTGTAAGGTTTGCCGGATTGTGCAAGGGTCCCAATGGGATACATTTCTTTATAGCTGCAATAACATCGTCATTTACGATAACAGACTTTGAAAACTCGGCGCCGCCATGAAGCACGCGATGACCAACAGCGTCTATCTCTTCAAGACTTCCGACAACTGCGGTGTCTCCAGTAGTCATTAGCTTTATAACAGTTTTTATCGCATCGCCATGATTTTCCATATTTACGTCAGCTTCATAGCTGTCCTTGCCAGCGGGCGTGTGCTTCACTTTTCCGTCGATTCCGATGCGTTCGCAGAGCCCTTTCGCTAAAACTTCAGATGTTTCTGTGTTGAACAGCTGATACTTCAGCGAGGAGCTACCTGCATTGATTACCAGTATTTTCAAATTACTCATCCTTTCGTCCGCCGTGGGATTGCCAGAACAGACATATGATATTATAATGATACATACCGGGGCAAACCCGGATTGGTGCATACATTATAATTTTACTACATATATTTGCACTTTTCAACCTGTTTTGCTCTGTTTGGGGAAAACAATTTGAATTTACCACAAATTTACAGCGAGGTGGAAATATGACGGTCTGCGGTATAATCGCCGAATATAACCCGTTCCATACCGGGCATCTATATCACATAGGCAGGGCAAGAGAGCTTTCGGGAGCTGAAGGCGTTGTTGCGGTAATGAGCGGAAACTTTGTTCAAAGAGGAGAAGCTGCCGTTTTTGACAAATACAGTAGAGCCAAGGCAGCGTGCGCTTCAGGCGGAGGAGCAGATTTAGTTCTCGAGCTGCCTTTGACGTTTTCATGTGCACCTGCAGAAAGGTTTGCTAGTGGAGGTGTTGCCGTTCTTGAGGCTTGCGGCGTTGTAAGCAGTGTTGTTTTTGGCAGTGAATGTGGTGAGGTGGACAGGTTATCCACTGTTGCAGATTTTCTGGAAAGCCGTGAGTTTGGGGACGCTTTAAAATTGAAAATAAGTTCTGGAGTAACCTTTGCCGCCGCACGGCAGGAAATCGTAAGCAAGGCACTGGGTAGCCACGCTGATGTGCTCTGCCGACCTAATGACACACTTGGAGTGGAATACATCCGTGCAATCAAACGTCAGAGATCTACCATGGTGCCGATAGCGATAAAAAGGTCAGG
>CALXAZ010000150.1 GCA_944386395.1 uncultured Clostridia bacterium | reverse complement strand
AGGGTGCACTGTTCGGGAGTAAACTTGTAAGCACCATGGCTTGTACCGATAGCAATAGCCAGCGAGTCAACTCCGGTCTTTTCCACAAACTCTTCAACCTCTTCGGGACGAGTATATGAAGAATCTTCAGCAGAAACCTTAACGTCATCCTCGACTCCGGCAAGCGTGCCAAGCTCTCCCTCAACAACTACGCCGTGAGCATGTGCATATTCAACAACCTTGCGGGTAAGCTCGATATTTTCCTCGAAAGAGAAGGAGGAACCGTCGATCATAACTGAGGTAAAGCCGCCGTCGATGCAGGATTTGCAAGTTTCAAAATCCGGACCGTGGTCAAGATGCAGAACGATCGGAATATCCGGGCATTCTATAACAGCAGCCTCAACAAGCTTTACAAGATAGGTGTGGTTTGCATATGCGCGAGCTCCCTTAGATACCTGGAGAATAAGGGGAGCCTTTTCCTCCTGAGCAGCCTCGGTGATGCCCTGAACGATTTCCATGTTGTTGACATTAAAAGCGCCGATGGCGTAGCCGCCTTCGTATGCCTTTTTGAACATTTCGGTACTTGTTACCAGTGGCATAATCACAACTCCTTTATTTTAAATTAACGTATAAAGATAAAACCATTTTGCGCTACCATAATATTAACAATATTTTCTCATAAAAGCAATAGCCGAAGGTTATTTTTTTAGCAGCCAGGCAAGATACTTCTGTATCCATTCATCCCAGAATTCCCAGGTGTGGGCGCCGGGACCCTCATGGTATTCATAGTCGAACTTGCTGTTTTTAAACCAGTTTGCTGTGAGACGGGCGTTGTCTATCAGGAAATCCTCCGTACCGCAGGCATGGAAAATCCGCGGGAGAGGCTTATTTTCTGCGACAGCTTTTTCAGCAAGCCAGAAGTGATCGTGTATAGTACCGCGCAGCTCGTTCATGTCTTCCACGCCAAAGGTCGATTCTGTCCTTGAGGCCAGTCCGCTTGCCCGTGTTGCAGCTACAGGGCTTTTGTCCTTGCGATAGGTAAAATTTCCCGCAGAGAAGCAGCCTATTGCAGAGTAGTTTTCCGGTTTAGAAAGACCGATTTTCAGCGCGCCATATCCGCCCATTGAGAGACCGGCAACGAAATTGTCTTCGCGTTTGTCGGATAGCGGGAAAAACTCGCGCATAATTGCGGGTAGCTCATCTGTGATATAATCGAAATACCTGGCGCCATGAACCATGTTGGTATAAGAGCTGAGATGCACGGCGGGCATAACGACAGCAAGCCCTAACCTGGAGACATACCGCTCAATAGAAGTATTTCTAAGCCATATAGTGTGGTCGTCGGAGGCGCCATGAAGGAGCCACAGCACAGGGAACCTGTCAGGAAGCGGCTGGTCGGAACCTCTTACGCCTATGCCATGCATTTTTTGTGGAAGTATAACATTTACGTTGCAAGCAAGTCCTAGGACTTTTGAATGAAAATTGGCTTCCATAAGTGCCATGTCACTTCACCTCTTTCTTTTCAATGGGTAGCCAGTCAAGTACACGCTGGATATTGCGGTCCCAGTACCCCCATTCATGTGTGCCCGGCTCTTCGTGATAGGTTAAATCTATGCTGTCGGCAAATCTGTCGCGGAAAGCTGTGTTGATATCATAAAGGAAATCCTCAGTACCGCATGAAATAAAGAATTTTGGCATCTCTTTGCCAGATTCAATAAGCTTTTGCATCTGGAAGGGGATATCATTTACACTGCCGAGCATTTCATCACGAGTACCATATATATTGCCGAATTGTGGAGAACGGGCTTCATTTGAGTCTTTATCAGGATATGCCCAGTTCAGATCCAGCATCCCTGAGAGACTTGCCGCCGCGGCAAAGCGTTCGGGGCAGAGAATACCCAGTTTAAACGCTCCAAAGCCGCCCATCGAAAGCCCGGCGACAAAGGTGTCCTTTCGCTCAGTCGATATGCCCGGAAAGAAATCCCGGACAATTAGGGGAAGCTCTTCGCTGAAAAAGCGGAAAAAATCATAGCCATATTTCATGTCGGCGTAAAAGCCGAGGTCTGTGGAAGGCATGATTACGGCTATGCCTTTTTCAAGCGCATAGCGCTCGATAGACGTCCTGCGCTGCCATATGGTGTGATCGTCGCTTCCGCCGTGAAGGAGATACAGTACGGGGAACTTTTCACCTCCTGCACCGCTTTGCTGACCGACGCCATCCCATTTTTGCGGCAGCACGACCTCCATTGTGCGCTGCATGCCGAGCGCTGCGGAAAAGAAGTGCGTGTGGATAAGGGCCATGTTATTTCCTCCTTTTGTTAGTCCGGAATATTATTAGCTTTTTGCCGGACAAAATACTGTTTACAGATCGCGCAATATCTTTTTGGCAAAGCTTGCTTCACTATCGGATATATCCTCGTCTGAGTAGCGGGCGCGGTTATAGGTGTTTGCAAATTCTATGGCGGAGGCAGATCCGGCGGCGTCAGACGAAAGAAACTCGGTTGCAGTGTTTGTAAGGACCGATTTATTGCTCTTATATGCTTGCTTTACCATTGCTTTATAGACAAATCTGACCTTTTCGCGGTTGTTTGGCATGTCGTCAAATTTGGGAGCTTTATACGAAATCTTTTTGATAAAATCACGGATATTTTTTATAACCTGTTTTCTAAAAGAGCCGTCCTCAAGAAGTTCCTCTGTTTCATCGATAAAAGTCTGCTCGTTTTCGGGTTTGATGTTGCTGAAAAGTCTGCTCAGAAAATCAAGTAATGTTGGAAGAAACTTTTTGCAAAGCTTATAGATGAAAATAAGGATACCGACACATATCAAAATGATTATCGCTATGGTCAGGTAGTGGACAAGTGTTTCAACGATTGGATTAGACTCTTTGATAGGATCGCCAAAGCCAAGAAAATCTCCACTGGAACCCTCTGAATTTCCTGCATTTTCACTTACTCCTTGCATTTTTCCCATCCAGTCCAAAAACATAAAAATAAGCGAGGCAATAAGGATGGCAAAGTCGGCAGCTCCGGTTTTCAGTGAGTCCATGTTGGCTATTGCAAGGGCTACCAATATGAAAATGAATATAATGATTGCATTATTTCTCCGCATCCCCGGAGGAAAGTGAGTCTTATCCTTGCCGGATTTTGTCTCATCCCTGAGATGCTCGCGGTTAAAAACAAAAAGCCCTATGATAAGGAATATCACGGCAAGGACGTTTACATAAGGTGAATATGCCTCGGAATGAGATCCCCCTATGAAAGCAGCCGCAACAAATGTGATGACCCCTGTTAGAAAGCGCTTAGCCCCCATAATGTTGCTACCCGAAATATAAGGGGTGCAGAACAGTAGAAATGCCCCGATGCCTGTTAGTATATAACCAATAATGGGTAGAAGCCCGAAAAGTGATATAAATTTTGCTGATATAAGCGATAGCGCTGTGGATAAAAGCAACCCCAGAGGTATTGCCAAAAATGGTTTCTTGCTATGGAGAAGCCTGCCTGCGGGGTAGCATATAAGGCAGGGAAGCATATAAATGATGCCCTGCCATGCGGGAAGAGATGCAAAGAATATCTTTTGTAATATCACCAGGGCAGGAAAGCAGAGCATCATCGACATTATAAAGTTAAAAGCCTCATTAAACAGCTTCCTTTTTGGATCCATACTCTACCTCCTTTCTGTATGCTGACGCTGTCTCACGTATTGGTATAAAGGTGACACTGTTGCCAAGTGAACGCAACATATTGGCGCGATTTTCGAACACATCGTTCCAGTATGCTGATATTACAGCGATATCGAGCCCGGTGGTACCGCTTTCATATAGGTCATCGAGAAGGACATGTAGGTTACGCTCGCATATTATCCGGAGTTTTGCTAAAGACTGCATCAGCGCTTCAAGGTGTGCGGGGGAACAGGCTGGGGCGATATGTACAGTTTCGTGGGTATCATCGAGCGATCCATTGCATATAAAGCCGACCTCCAGCCCGTTTGTAATACCCCAGTCGGAGAGGTATGCAGCGTAACGTATGCCCTCCTCAATAAATTCTTTTTCATCCTCTGACATTATGCCCCAAAGATTTTCGGAGGATTGAACATTTAATATTAGCATTATGCGCGGTGATACGGTATAATCGTGTACCTTGACCTGAAGCTGCCCAGTGCGGGCGGTAGCACCCCAGTGAATATCCTTTTGCGGATCCCCAGAGCGATATTCACGTATGCCGTTTACAAGTATGGGATCAGGCATTATCCAGCGCTTCATGGTTACATCGCCCTGCCATTTAAGCGATATCTGGGAAAGCTCATCGGAATTTGGTATACGGGGGTAGACATATAGCTCGGAGTCACCGTGAAACTCCTGGGAGCTTGTGTATATGCCAAAGAGGTCGCCGGTAGTGAGGAAAGCCGTGTCGAGGCGAAAATAGCCACGGTGGGAGCATGTGATTTCGTGACGGCGCGTCAGCCTGCGATAGCCGCGAAGGAAGAACGAGCTGCGATGGAACTGTTCATGCATAATATCCAGCTCTTCGCCGCTTTTCTTTTTAAAGCGCAGGTATGGGGAGATGCGGCTCTCCACTCTTAACCAGGGGATCGGTATCAGCTTTTTATTCTCCAGCGTCTCAATCATTTCAGCTTTTTCACCCTCGAAAACAGAGTGCCGATTGAAAAAACGCTGATACACAACCTTTTTCAAGCCCAAAAAGTGAAAAAGTTGTGCCTGTATAAGGACAAGAATACCTACAACGATACTAAACCAAATAATACTCATCTCATCAGCCCCGTTCATCGTGGACGGTGGGGTCCTCGGTAGGAGCAGGGATAGAGCTCAGTATGTTTGTGATAAGCTCGGCTGTTTTGGCAGAGGCAAGCCCATGTCCGCTCCTCAATATGATTCTGTGTGAAAACACAGGGATGGCAAGCTGCTTTATATCATCTGGCAGAACATATTCGCGTCCCATCACAGCAGCATATGCCTGTGATGCACGCAACATTGCAAGCATACCGCGAGGGCTTACTCCGAGTGATACGTCGCTTGAGTTCCTTGTTGCCTCCGCAAGTTTTACTATGTATTCTCGGACAGCTTCGCTTACGTATACGGCAGAAAAGCTTTTTTGTGCGTCGATAAGCTCGCTTGTAGTAGCAACTGGGGATATTTCCTGGAGGGGATTTGCGTCTATAAACCGGTCAAGAAGTGCCTTTGCGTCATTTCCCTCGGGATATCCCATACTTAGCCTGACAAGGAAACGGTCTAGCTGTGCCTCGGGAAGCTGAAAGGTCCCCTGTATCTCTATGGGGTTCTGAGTGGCAATGACAAAGAACGGTTCCGGAAGGGCGCGTGTTTCACCGTCTGAAGTAACCTGCTTTTCCTCCATGCACTCGAGCAGTGCCGACTGAGTTCGAGGGGTTGCGCGGTTTATCTCGTCTGCGAGAAGGATGTTTGTAAACGCGGGACCCTCGCGAAACTCAAAGGTCATCTCCTTCTGGTTATATATGTTGGTCCCGGTTATGTCAGACGGAAGGAG
>CALXAZ010000149.1 GCA_944386395.1 uncultured Clostridia bacterium | reverse complement strand
ACTAGAACCAGCACTGCGGCAGTGCATCCCACGGTCAAAAAACCACTTCCAGCCGCAGGATTGGATGCCTCAAAACATTCTTCACACAAGCTGCGTCATACCGCCGCAACGCTTATGCATCAAACCGGAGTGGATGTGAGAACGATCCAGGAAGTTCTCGGTCACGACCATTTAAACACCACCGAAATTTATACCCATGTTACAAGCCAGGATCTTAAATTTGCAGCAAAGGCAAACCCTCTTGCAAAGGTAAAGCAAAAATAAAACTACGGGGATATTTTCCCGTAGTTTTATTTATCATTCCAAGTCGATGCTATTTCTGACAACAGTATATCAATACCAAGTTTTTTCTTTGCAGAATATGCAATAATCTTTGTCTCATTGTCTAACTCCAAGCTTTCCCGGATCACAGACATATTTCTTTCTAGATCGGACTTTTTTATATTATCTATCTTGTTGGCAGCTACTAAAAACGGTGCTTTCGTTTCTCTAAGAAAATTACACATGACATAGTCATTGGTAGTTGGAGCATGACGCAAATCAACGATAAGGACACTAAAATCAACTGTATTCTTCATTGTGAAAAAAGAATCCATGAGACTCCCCCACCGCTGCTGCTCTTCCTTCGAAACCTTTGCAAAACCATATCCCGGTAGATCAACAAAATAAACTTTTTTATCTATCAGAAAATAGTTCACATGCACAGTTTTTCCTGGACTATCCCCTACCCTTGCAAAGTTTTTTCTATTCAAAAGTGCATTTATGGTCGAGGACTTCCCCACATTAGATTTTCCCGCAAAAGCAATTTTTGGCATCGAATCAAATATAAAACCTGATTTTGATGCAGCTGAACGGATAAATTCTACGTTATGAAGATTAACATTCATAACGCACCTCTCTGTCATCCACTCCATTCAGCGGGGGCACATCGTCCTGTGGCTCGACTGGTTTTTTATTGTCTTTGGGAGCACTGATTTCTTTTTCTTCACACTCCTCTATTGGCTCCGGTGATGCTGCAGCAAAATCAATCGCTGCACTAAACACCTTGTCCACTGTATCAACAGTTATAAAGCTCATTGCTTGTCTCACTGTTTTATCTATCTCTTCTAAATCGGAAAGATTATCGGTCGGGATAATAACTGTACGTATCCCATTCCTATATGCTGCCATAGTTTTTTCGCGCAAACCCCCAATTGGCAGTACGCGACCACGAAGCGATATCTCGCCAGTCATTGCAATATTCCCGTAAACCGGCGCAGAAGTAAGTGCAGAAACTATTGCTGTTGCAACAGTTATACCTGCAGAGGGACCATCTTTTGGTACAGCTCCTTCAGGAAAATGTATATGAATATCCTTCTTTTTGTGAAAATCTGGATCTATTCCAAGCGATTTTGCCCTGCTTCGTATACAACTTATTGCTATTCGCACAGATTCTTTCATCACATTTCCCAAATTTCCAGTAAGCTCTATACGCCCATCTCCATCTATGACACTCACTTCAACTTCAAGTATCTCCCCTCCAACAGAAGTCCACGCAAGCCCACAAACAACTCCTATCTCATCACGTCGGTGCATACTTTCGGGTTTATATTTACGCGGTCCAAGAAAGCTTTCGATCTTTCCGGCTGTAACTGTTACCCGCTTTGCCTCCCCCGAAACAATCATCTTTGCCGCTTTGCGGCATATAGACGCAATTTCTCTCTCCAACTGGCGCACCCCGGACTCCTTTGCATAACACGATATTGCCTCTCGTATGGCACCATCGGTCACCCGAAGAGTGTGCCCGCTGAGACCATGCCTTTTCATCTGTTTAGGCAGGATATGCCTCTTGATTATCTGGACTTTTTCTTCGTCTGTATAGCTGGATATCTCTATCACTTCCATACGGTCGAGCAGTGGGCGCGGAATAGTATTCAAAGTATTTGCAGTAGTTACAAACAACACCTCTGAAAGATCAAAGGGTATCTCAATATAATGATCCATAAATGTGCTGTTCTGCTCTGAATCTAGCACTTCAAGCAACGCAGACGCCGGATCTCCGCGATAGTCGCTTCCCAGCTTGTCAATTTCATCAAGGAGAATAAGTGCATTTTTACTGCCAGCCTGACGTATTGCATTTATAATGCGCCCAGGCATCGCCCCAACATAGGTGCGCCTGTGACCGCGTATCTCCGCCTCGTCATGAACTCCTCCCAACGACAACCTGCTCATCCTTCTCCCTATTGCACCAGCAAGAGACATTGCTATCGAAGTCTTTCCAACGCCAGGCGGTCCAACCAAGCAAATTATCTGTCCCTTTATATCTGGAGCAAGCTGCTTTACTGCCATAAATTCCAAAATCCGATTTTTTACTTTTTCCAGACCATAATGATCCGCATCCATAGCCTTTGCTATTTTTTCCAGATCAATCCTGTCTTGGGTAGTAGTATTCCACGGAAGCTCTAGACAAGTGTCGAGGTATGTCTTTATAACAGCAGCTTCAGATGAATTTTGAGGTACATATGATAACCTTGATAACTCTTTGAGAAGCTTTTCCTCATGTTCTTTTTTCAGACCCAGCGCACGTATTTTTTCTTCGTACCCAGAGGCATCATCATTAGGCTCCGCTTCTCCCAGCTCGTGCTGTATGAGCCTCAGCTGTTCACGCAAAAAATAATCACGCTGATTTCTTCCAAGCTGCTCACGCACACGTGTATTTATTTCTATTTCAGTCTCAAGTATCTCTGTCTCACGGCGCAATAATACACATAATCTTTCAAGCCTTTTTATCTTATTTGGCTGCTCCAATATTTCCTGTTTATCTGTATATTTTGCAGCAATATTCTGCGCAATATAATCAGCTAAATAACCCGGTTCTTCAACAGTTCGTACGTTTGTAATCACTTCTGGCGTCATACGGGGTGCCACTTCAGCATACCCCAAGAAAGCATCCTGTGCTTCGCGCATAAGTGCTTCGATCCGTTTTGCTGAAACCCTAGGGCTGGTCTCTTCTATTTCTTCAGCCAATACGGTAAAATGCGGCTCTGTCTGCTCCGCTTTTATAATTTTAGCACGATATTTGCCCTCTACCAAAAGCCGAACGTTCCCGCCTGGAAGCCGGACAATCTGTTTGATTTCAGACACCGTTCCTACTTTATATATCTCATCAATAGTCGGATCTTCATCCCTTATGTCTTTTTGTGCCGCTAGAAGTATCGGCTGTCCTTCTTTTAAAGAACTGTCCAGCGCCTTTACAGATTTTTCCCTACCCACATCAAAATGCAATATCATGTTTGGAAATACCGTCAGCCCCCTCAGGGCAAGAAGCGGCATAACCTGTTGAATAATTATTTTTCCCGGCATATTTTCTCCATTCCAGATCCAGCTTATCTTTTTTGATATTCTCTGCTTACCCTAAATAGCCCTTCATAAAAGCTACGTAAGGCAGGCTCTAACCCTTTATCCTTCAAAAGCGCTACCTTGCTGGTAAGTACAGCCTTTTCGCGCTCTGCATCATATATAGGTAAACCATGTTCTGCTTTGTAATCCCCTATCTTCTTTGATATATTCATACGTTTTTCAAACAAACGCACCATCTCACAATCTATATTATCAATTTCATTGCGCATTTCATCAAGAATCATTTACTTCACCTTTTCCAGTACATATAACCAAACATATCTTTCTCATACTTAAATCCATTTTTTACTAGCACACTCTGTGACGCAACATTATCAACTTTTGTAAGCGCAGAAAAACATTTTACCTTACCGATACTTTCCAGATAACTGCAAACACCGGCAACTGCTTCACTTGCATATCCCTGTCCACGATGTTTTTCATACGTAAGGTACCCGATTTCAAGCTCTCCATTAGGATATAATCCTTTTAGCCGTAATTCAGTTACTATTGTATGGTCAGTTTTTAACTCCGCAGTCCAAAAAGTAAACAACTCCCATAGCTCTCTCCCTGTGGACATAGCTATCGCGTCTAAATAGATCTCTTTATTCTCCGCAGAAATATCCGCCATTCTGCGAAGCTTTTTTTCATCACAGGGACAAATGAACAGACGTTCAGTCTCAATTTTCATAATATCCCCCTGCTCCGTATACTTTAACTATTTATATATGATATCCGATTTTCGACTTTTTTTCAAGCACTACATCATTCGTCCCAGCTCTTTTTTGAGCCGCTGAATTATTTTTTTCTCCAATCGTGATATATATGACTGAGAAATACCGATCTCATCAGCTACCTCTTTTTGAGTCATCTCATCTCTGCCGTCAAGACCAAAGCGCATTGTAATAATTTCGCGTTCTCTTAAAGACAATTTTTTTATGGCTTCTCTAAGTAGCATCCTGTCCACCTCATCCTCAATTGGACGAACAATTATATCATTTTCTGTACCAAGAACATCTGACAGCAGCAGCTCGTTGCCATCCCAGTCTGTTTTTAGTGGTTCATCTATAGACATCTCTCCGCGCTGATTAGATGTCTTACGCAAATACATCAATATTTCATTTTCTATACATCTTGATGCGTATGTAGCCAGTTTAATGTTCTTTTCAGGGTTATATGTATTCACAGCCTTGATAAGCCCTATGGTGCCTATTGAAATTAAATCCTCAATATTGATCCCTGTATTATCAAAACGCCTCGCAATATACACAACAAGCCTTAAATTATGCTCTATAAGTTGCTGTTTGGCGTATTTATCATCTATATGTAAGATTAGATCCGCCTCTTCAGGCTGCGTAAGAGGCGGCGGAAGAGTATCACTACCGCCAATATAAAAAATTCCTGATCTGCCCTTTAGCTTTTCAATAAGCCCTTTTATTAGTTTAAAAAACTTGTTCAAAATTTTCCTCCTTAATGTCCTATTAGAGCACAATATCCCGTGCCACCTGATAAGGTAGTGGGAGATATTGCTAGTAAAATATTTGTCTCTTCTTTGCCATTTATCTCTATCCAGTCCGGTCTAAATGCTATGAGCATTCCCTCGTTTCCAACAGAGCTGTATGCAACAAGACGAAAAGGTATCTCTCCTGCCTTATGCAATTCTGAAAAGAGCTCAGGTATATTCTTCATAGATTCATCTGTTACCTTGCATCTCACATCGCTAGGAAATAGCTGCAAAATTGTTTCACGCTCTACCAGAATAACCCTTGAATTTGAAATACTGTCACGAAGAAAATTTCCCGTATCCTCAAAGGCAGAAAAAAATATTTTTCTATCCCCCATCTTAGCACCTATCCTTAAAATTCTTCCCGAATCTGCTGCCTTTCCTCCACCAGTAAAAAATAAACGCACAAACAAATAACACACAGCCACAAAAAGCATCAAAGTCTTAATACTTACAGATGTATACATGGCTCCATTTTTTACGATCACTGAATTTATTCCAAATATATTGTAAAGAGCCGTCACACCTCCACCAAATACAAAAGATATAAAAAAGAAAAGCCCCACTCTACGTAAAAATTGCCATATATTTAGATATCCAAAAGCTATAAAAACAATAAATATTCCAGCAATAAATTTGCCCGCAAGAGAGCTTATCTGTGTTAACGAAGGGAAAAATATTGCCGCTGAATATACACCTCCAAATATCGCGGCGATTAGCAATCTCTTTCTGGAAAAGGCGTGTCCCGAAAAACGAGCTGTACCAAGCAAAAGAATATAATCGATAAGTGCATTTATTAGAAACAGTGTATCTATATATACTGTAGTCATTGCATCACCTCTGTTTCTGATTATATTCCCTTGTCCCTTAAATTTATGTCGAAAGCTCTTGAGTAAAAGAAGATGCAAATGATATAATTTATGCATATTTAAAAAAGAACGGCATAGCTAAAGCTATGCCGTTCTCCTATATCTGAGTTCTTTAATTTTATAATATCATTTCCTTATAAGCAGAAAATTTTTATCTGACAACACTATACCATAAAGCTCACGCAGAAAACTGTTCGCATACAGGAATCATTGAACCAACATCAAAACATACATCGTTGGTAAGAAAAACAGGAAAGACTTTTCTCTCCTCTAAAAATTCAAATATTTTCTTTCTGTCCGGATGTTCATCGAGTACACCTGTAAAGGCAATTTCGTTCCTCGAAATTTTCCCACAAGCTCCTCCAATAAACCCATAATTATACCCCTTAAGAGAAATATATCCAGGCGAAATTAACAGAACCCTAATATTGTGTTTCTCAAGAGCAGAACACAAACCTGGATCCGCAGTAATTACCGAAGCTTCATCGACAACTGCGGCGGAGCACTTTGCATATCCCTGCCGTACATTGATAAAAATCACATCATTGCCGGCAAAATACCTCAAAATATCCGGACTGACGTGTTCCTTTGCCCCAAACGCAAATTTACCTACCCTTAGGACATTGAGAGAAACATCGTCCGGATATTTTCCTATCGGTTCCTTTTCACATCTCAATAAATTAATCTGTGGAATACATTTTTTTATGCTAGACATATTACTTTTGGAAGATACAAAAATATCCCTGCCCAAATGATGCACAAGCATATCTGCATGGTTTGATACCGGTGTTGGAAGTTCAGCAGAGCCTTTTACTGGGATAATATTTATTCCTCTCTTTTTAAGCGGATCTGCCAGCAAATTTATATATTTTTCTCCTACCATCATATGCGTAACCCTGCCCAATGGCAGATTTGGTGTTTCCAAAAAGCGCATGAGCTTATTCACCTCTAAGTGCATCTATCGGATTCATTTGTGATGCCTTTACCGATGGCAGTACACCAAAAAGCATACCACTCACTGTTGCAACAAAAACTGTAAAAATAACGGTCATGATAGCTGGCATAATTGAAATTCCCACAATTTCTCCTGCAACATACAACAGTGCCAAACTTATTGCTGTTCCAGCAACTCCTCCCGCAGCAGAAACTAATGCTGACTCAATTAGAAATTCGCTAAAAATCATTTTTTGAGTTGCTCCAAGAGCCATATATATTCCGATTTCTTTTTTTCGCTCAACTGCAACAGATAGCGTGGTATTCATTACTCCGATTCCAGCAACAAATATTGATACCGAAGCAATTGCACCAATAAAAACTGTTATCATTTCCATGATATCATTCAGCCTGTTACGAATACCGCTTATGTTCTCGTGTTTAAAACTGTCTCCTGAATACTTGTTATTCAGATAACTCACGGCTTTCTCTCCTACTGCATCATCATCTGAGCGTATCAGTAGCTGATCTATTCCACTACTTCCAGTCAATTTTTGCACAGTAGTATATGGGAGGTATACAAATTTAGGGATTGATTCTCCTATTAGTTCCTCTATACCGTCACTTTGCGGAGATATAATACCCGCTATCTCAAAAGTATGATACTGGTTACCAAGAAAAAGCTGTATTTCTTTTCCTGTCACATTTTCGCGACCAAACACTTCTTTGGCAAAATTACTGTCGATTACCGCTATTTTGCTTTGATACCGCGTATCTTGCGCTGTCGGTAACCTGCCATATAAAAGTTCCACATTCATCATACCACGCATATTCGCATCTACACCATACATAACAGCATTTCCACGCCAGTTTCTCATTATATAAGAACCATACCGTATTATTACAGGCATTGCGTTTTCAATTCCATCTACATTTGCTGCTACTTCCACGGCATCATCACTGCCAAGAGTGACTCCAGCATTACTCGCGCTTTGCTTGACATATATTGTAATTCCCTCTATTCCCAGCTTATCTACTTGCTCACTTATCAGCTTTTTACCTCCATCCCCCGCAGAAATTACAAGTATCACAGCTGCAACTCCTATCGATACAGCAGACAACGTGAATATTGTACGCAGTTTCCCTGTAACCGCATTGGAAACCGCTAAATAAAATATATCAAAAATCCTCATTTTTCTTTTACTGGAGCTCCATCAAAAACTTCCTCATCAGCCGATACCAGTACCCGTTCACCGGCTATGATTCCAGAAGTTAGCTCTACCCTTCCATCAAATTCATATCCGGTTTGCACTATTCGCTTTTCTGCTTTTCCATTTGATACAACATATACAAACTCGTTTCCATTTATATCCTGATTAACTGCCTCATATGGTACGGATATCACACCCGATTTTCTACTAGTCAATATTTTGACCTCTGCACTGCTTCCTGGTGCTATTGATTCTCCAGGATTAAGTATTTCTATAATTGCTTCAGAATACTTTGACGACCCACCCGTCAAAGTAGAGGTTTCTATTATTCTCGGGGAAACTTCGAGCACCACACCTTGGTAACTTACACCAAGAGAAGTAACCACTACATCAGCAGGCATTCCTACTTTTATGTCATTCATTTCTCCCTCCGAAATATTAACAACAGCCTGCATTCTACTAATATCCGAAATTTCTGCGCAGCACACCAATGGATTTACGGTTTCCCTCTCTGTTACTTTAATATCTGTTACAATGCCTGAAAAGGGACTTATAATATATGAAGTACCCTCTCCTCCAGCTGCATACATAGCTTCTTTAAGAGTCTGGACTGCATCCATATAATTTTCCATATCTACCTCGGAAAACATCTCTGTTACGCTACCAAATACAGAAATATCATTAGTTGTTATCAGAGACATCAGTACCTGACCTTCCTCAACAAAGTCGCCTGTACTGACATATATTTCTCCTACCTTTGCTGTATATGAGGGATATAATTTCTGAGAAAGAATTTCAGATATACTGCCAGATGCTGACACACTTTTTGTTATCGTCCTTGATGTCATAGTTTCTGTTTCCACATACAGCACTGAAGGTTCCCGTTTAGATACAACAAACATTGAAGAAATTACAAGTGCGGAAAAAATAAGTAAAATCACACCTTTTTTCATAGCATTGTCCTTTCGGTTATTACTGTATTACATTATGTCCTAAAACCAAAAAAACAAACGAGACAACTAGCTAAAGAAAAATAATTTTATAAAAAATTCCGGGATCTATTCCCGGAATTTTTTATTTTTCTGATAAAAGCTTTTTCAGCTCTTCCATAAAAGATTCTACATCCTGAAATTTTCTATATACCGAAGCAAACCGTATATATGCCACCTCATCAATCTCCTTTAGCTCTGCCATTGCCATTTCTCCTATATCCTTTGACGACACTTCGCGTTTAAGTGAATTCTGAAGCCTCTGCTCAATATTATTTACAATTTTTGTCATTTCATCAAGCGAAACTGGACGATTTCCACATGCCTTCAAAAGACCATTAAGCAACTTCTGCCTGTCAAAAAGCTCCCTTGCGCCATCCTTTTTTATAACAACTATCGGCGTGATCTCAACCGTTTCATATGTGGTAAACCGCTTACCACATGAGATACACTCACGTCTCCTGCGGATGGTCGTCCCATCCTCTGCTGGTCGTGAGTCTACTACTTTACTCTCAAGAAACCCACAGTATGGGCATTTCATAGTATCATTTCCTTTCCAGAATATACAACTGGATTACCTCTTTAAATTATCATATAATTTTTATGAGGTGGTATTTTATGCGTCCAGAAGCGTTGGATTTTTTCAGAAAATGTATAATGGTCACAATTTCGCTGCTTATTTGCAGCGTCCTGCTTTTATTATACTCTAAACATGTATCCTTTCCAAATATTTTTTATTTACATACTTTAGCTCTGGATATGTGCTCAGTTGGAGCGGTCGTCTTGCTTGAAGCTCTCATTGGCTCAGCAATAGTATGGGACAAAAGCAGATAACTTATAATTTGACAGCCGCAGTAGCAATATAGACAGATGTATATCTGTCTAGCGCCATTGCCGAATCTTTACGGTTAGTATCCTCATACATTCCAACAATGGCAAACCCAGCGTCAGTCTGCCCGCCGATCTGGTCTTCAAGCGAGTGTCCCCATTCGAGCGCATCCCCATCTTTCATCCACCGCTCTGTTTCTT
>CALXAZ010000148.1 GCA_944386395.1 uncultured Clostridia bacterium | reverse complement strand
AACCCAACTGTTATGTCAGAATTCGAGCCATTCGCAGACGCAATAATAGTCAATTTCAAAACCCAGACTCAGGCAGTCCTTGATATTATATCCGGTAAATATGAGCCTTCGGGTCTCATGCCCTGTCAGACACCCGCAAATATGAAAACAGTAGAAGAACAATTTGAAGATGTTCCACGTGATATGGAGTGCTACACCGACGAGTGTGGCAACACGTATGATTATGCTTTCGGTCTTAATTGGAGCGGAGTGATAAAAGACAAAAGAGTCGAACAATACAAATAATTTTAACCAGCCTTGAAAACCGCCGGAATATCCGGCGGTTTTGTCCGTTTTATAGGACATATAGCATTATACAATTATGACAGAAGGGAGAGATTGCAATGTACTATATAACAGTTGAACCGGTATTTTACCATCGTCCCAAATCTTCAGGAGAATTTCCCTATATTAAAAGCCTATACGCCAATAAGTTGGATAAATCTCTCAACAAGGCTGGCAGCTTGCTTATATATTCTCGTAGGCACAGCATTTCTACCGAACGCTACACAGTCCAGCAAGACGGCTCCTCTCAACGCAAAATGTCATTTTACGCAGCAGCAAAACTATTTTCTATATGGTGTAGTAACGCCGCTCTACTCGTATTCAGAAACTCTGATACCTTGCTTCTTTTCCAGGAGAGCTTTGCCAGGGTACACTTCTTTTTCAGTCCCAGCAATATGGCAGACCTGGGCAAAAGCTGTGGCTCTGTTATTCCGGACAACATTCCGCTTATGGCAGAATTACGTCGTCTGGGAGCAGAACGCCTCATTGATTTCCTACACAGCTCAAGCCTCACAACAGACGAAAATTATCCAACCTACCCGACCTGTACAAACAGTATACTCGAAAAAATATTTTTGAAATATGGATTTACGCCTAGGATTTCCGGCAAAACAGCTTTCATAGAAACGCCTCTGTCATGCTGGAGCTTCAATATGAGCGGGGGCAAAACGCTTCTCAGGCGCTGTTCTATTTCTGGTACCCCCCTTGGCTTTGAGCGCCAATTCAATTCTCTCTACTCAGCACTCAGATATGTCAAAAGACACGATATTTCCTGTAATATCGCAACAAAATAAAAAGCCGGTCAGATGACCGGCTTTTTCCTTTAAACACCTGTATTTCCCCTTCCATATCCCTCAGTACCAAGTTAATTTCGGCATATGCATCATCTTACAGTTTAATATTTCCATTGTCCGCAAGAACCTGGAGCATATTATTTGCCGTATCAAGACCATAAGGATGCTCTTCCATCATGGCAATTTCTTTGAATCTGTCAATGCTATATTCAAAGAATGCTTTATATGCCTCACAGTAAAAGTTTTTCCCTCTCCCATCATCCATTATCTCTCTGTCTCTGCGGCACCCTCCACGGCACAGATAATAATACTTGCACTTCATACAATCTTCGCTGAGCGCACCCGACTCTGACACAAATGTTTTTGCTATATCAGTCTCAAGAAGTTCGGAAAAACTGCTGCTGTGTATACTTCCCAAACGATACTTATCTATAACATAGAAATCACACGGATACACACTCCCATCCGCCTCTACAACAAAATAGACAGCACACCTTCCACTCATAGCACAATTCTCAGGTGGATATCCCATTAAAAGACCAAGCCAGTTGTCAAAATGGCGTATGGATATTCCTTGATGCAGCTTACAGTCGGCATACCAGAAATCAAACAGCTGCTTGAAAAATGTTTCAAAACGCTTAGCAGTAAGTGAATAAAAATTGCCTCCCCTCTCCTCTCCCAACGGATCGAGGCAGGGTATAAATTGGATATATTTGAACCCTTTTTCTTTGAAAAACCGGTATACCCTTTCGGGATACCTCGCAACATATGACGTAAGCACGCATAGGATATTATAGTCAACGCCCCACTTATCCAACATGGCAATAGTTTTCATCACTTCGGCATAAGTTCCCTTTCCGTGATGGTCAACACGGGCAGTGTCGTGCAGCCCCTTATCGGCATCGAGGCTCACCCCAACCAGAAAATGCTCCTTTTTAAAAAATTCAGCCCACTCTTCTCCAAGACCATATCCATTGGTTTGTATTACATTCGACACCGAAACACCCTTCGTGTTATACTTTTTCTGAAGTTCTACCAGCTTTTTATAGTAATCCAACCCAGCAAGCGTCGGCTCTCCGCCCTGAAATGCAAATGAGCACCCAACTTCACATTCATCAAAAGTCTTTTTTACAAGAGTCTCGAGCATTTCATAACTCATTATACCATAATTCGGCACAGAGCGGTTTTCAGCTACATCCCTGTAAAAGCAATATTTACATGCCATGTTACAGCTTCCTGATGCAGGTTTTATCAACAGGCTTATATATTTCATATGTATGTCCTTCCTATCCCGTTATATTCTAACGAATAAGTAAAGTGTATCACAAATCATACAAAATTTCATCTCAATTTTTATTTTCATCTTCACTTTTTACTATTGAATAATATACAGCACTGTGCTAAATTATTTCACAGGTGAATTCTTTCTCTCGCGTACATTTCTACCACAGAAACACAAGTGTATATGAGGTGCGTCCTATGGAAGTCGCAGAAAAAATACTTTATTTTACCGAGCTTCTCGGAATAATCGCGTTTGCTATATCTGGCTCTATCGTTGCAATTGAAAAGGGACTTGATCTCTTTGGCGTTATTGTTCTCGGCGTAACGACTTCAGTCGGAGGAGGTATGTTTCGCGACATACTACTGGGCATTCTTCCGCCCACGATGTTCACAAACCCGATATACGCAATACTGGCACTGATCATCTCACTCTTAGCTTTTATTTTCGCTTATTTTGCAAGAGAATACATACAAAATCTTAAAGAATATTATACAAGCATAATAAATCTTTTTGACGCAATAGGTCTTGGAGTATTCTCTGTAATGGGAGTAAACACTGCCATCTCCGCCGGTTTTGGAGATAACGCGTTCCTATCGGTGTTTGTCGGCGTAATTACTGGTGTGGGAGGAGGAGTATTTCGAGATATAATGTCCGGACGGATACCTGTTATACTCAGAAAGCGCATCTATGCCCTCGCCGCACTCGGCGGAGCTTTGATATATTACTGCATGTATCTTTCAGGCGCAAACAAAATGACTTCACTGTATGTAGGCATATTCCTCACGATTGCAGTTCGCCTGCTTGCGACACATTATCGCTGGACGCTTCCCTCCACCGGTCCTATAAAACTTGATTAAATAAAATCAGGCGGCACGCATGCCGCCTGATTTTATTTAGCCTTTAAATACTTTATAAGCTCTGTGATAAGATCTCTGTCATTATCATACGTTACATATTGCTCCGCACTTTCAAGCGGAACCCATACCGCTTCTGTTATCTCTTCCTTCTGAATATGCAGCTTATCATTATCTGTAACAGCCCTGAAATATACGACATCCTTAATAACATCAGGTGCCGGAGAATATGTCACAACATGCCGAAATCCAGTATCTAGCTCCACCGTCAACCCGCTTTCTTCATATATCTCACGAAGTGCCGTCTCTTCCTCACTCTCTCCCTTTTCAACATGCCCTTTCGGAAACGAGAAATGTCCGCCGTTCACGTGCTTTAACAGCAATATCTCTGTCTTTCCATTTTCTCTTGTTACAAGAGCGCCGCAGGACTTCTCTTTTTTCATTTTAATCCTCCCATCCGCTGCGCAGCCGCTTTGCCAACTTTCGCACTTCGGTCTTTGCTGCGACATCGTTATCTGCCCGCAGCGTGTCAGTGTTCAGCGCCGCTGCCATACCTATATACTCACAGCCGCTTTCTCTGAGAAGGCATCTGGCAGTGCTGAGAGCTGTTTGATATGAGCCGTCCCCTCCTCCACACAAAATTACGGCTCCAAGTTTTTTAGTAGAAAATAAATTCTTCCCTTGAAATCGCTTCACTGCATAATATCTCTGCAATCTACTACCGAGTGAAAGAAGTGGTCCTGTCAGGCAAGAAAAATATATCGGTGAAGCAATTATTACATTGTTGCAATTTTCGAGATAGTCATACACTTCCTGCATACCGTCTTTTATTGCACAGGTCTCTTTTTGCACACACCAACGGCAGTCACTACACGGTGATATATTACAAAAATACGCATCAACCTGTCTTATTTCTCCTGGGATTTCACTCTTTAATACATTCAAAAGCGCCACTGTGTCCCCATTTTTTCTGGGTGAACCATTAAAAATCAATGTCCTCAACGCTTTTCCCCTCCGTTTCAATACAAGTATACCACCGCTCAATAGATTTTCAAGCTCTGTTTTGCTCAAAGCCTGAATGATTAATTAATAAACAAACAATCTTTGCAGCCTTATATCATACCATATTTCTCCTTATATTTATATTTGACATGGCATATTCTCTGTGTGATAATATCTCTAATAGATATATCTGTAGGTAAGGATGGAACATCTGATTCTTGACCTGTTGATACTATCTCCTACGACCGGATATAAACTTCAGCAATTCATAAGGAACAATCTGTCGCTCATTTGTTCGTCAAGTGCCGGCAGTGTTTATACTGCCCTTAAAAAGCTTCAATCGAATGGTCACATATCCTTCGAAGAAGCTTTATACGGCAAGCGCAGAAGAAAAATCTTCTCTATAACCAAATCGGGTCAGGAAGTCTTTGCAGACTGGATATCTCAACCCATATAGGCGAGGGCTAAAAACATGGGGCTCTCACACCTGTTCTTTTTAGGTCTTGCGGGTAAGGAAGAGCGCAAGCTTGCAATATCCGGGTATATACATCAAATTAAAGAAGTCCGAAGTGCTCTTTGCAGCATACGCGAAAGCTTCAACAAGATACTACATAACGATCCTGACTCAGCTCATAACCGAAAGGACATATTCCGCTTTCAGGGATATACCCTGGACTATGGAATCTCTGCAGCAGAATTTGAACTCAACTGGTACAAAAAACTTTTAAATGAACTGGAGACAAATATATGAACATACTTATTCTCAACGCAAGTCCAAAAGGCAAGAACAGCACTACTCTGCAAACCGCTCTCTACCTTGAAAGCCTACACCCCGAGCATCACTTCACCCTTTTGCACACCGGTCAGAAGCTAAAAACATACGAAAAGGATTTCACCCCGGTGCGCGAAGCGCTCTCGTCATGCGACCTTATACTGTTCTGTTATCCTGTATATACTTTTATCGCGCCTTATCAGCTTCATCGCCTCATAGAGCTTATCAAGTCATCCGGCATTGATTTGAGCGGGAAATTTGCCTCACAGATCACCACTTCAAAGCACTTTTACGATGTCACTGCACACAGGTATATCGAAGAGAACTGTTTTGACATGGGGCTAAAGGTAATACGTGGGCTATCAGCAGATATGGATGATCTTCTCTCAGAGCGTGGTCAGGAAGAGGCCCGTATGTTTTTTGAGCAGCTTATATTTAGCTGTAATCACAGCATGTTTGTCACCCCTCCTGTGGGACCTCAGAAGGCAAAACACACACTATATGTTCCGGTGTTGCAACAAAATGCTAAAAAACCTGATAGCGATGTAGTTATTGTTACAAACTGTTCACCTGATGACAAAAATCTCATCAATATGATTTCTGACTTTCAGGCTGCTCTACCTCTTAAAAGCCGAATAGTGAACATCCGTGAATTTCCTTTTTCCGGGGGATGTCTGGGCTGCTTTGGGTGCGCTGTTACTGGAAAATGCGTCCATAAAGATGGCTTTGACAACTTTTTACGGACAGAGATCCAGTCGGCAGACGCCATAGTTTATGCCTTTACAATATCCGACCACTACACTCACTCCAGCTTTAAATGTTATGACGACCGACAATTTTGCAATGGTCATCGCACTGTAACACAAGGCATTCCTATCGCATATCTAATAAGCGGAAATTATCAATACGAAAGTAACCTACGAATGATAATAGAAGGGCGCAGCGAGGTAGGTGGTAATTATCTATGTGGCGTTGCTACTGATGAGGGAAACACCTCCGCAGATATTTCATCGCTGGCGGAAGGTCTTGCTTTTGCTGTCGAAAAAAAGCTTCGCCGTCCGGCAAACTTCTATGGGGTAGGTGGAATGAAAATTTTTCGCGACCTAATATATCTTATGCGAGGCATGATGAAGGCTGATCACAAATTCTACAAGGAGCATGGTATATATGATTTCCCACAGAAGCAAAAGGGCAAAATTCTTCAAATGAAGCTGGTTGGTGCGCTTATTTCTATTCCTTCCATTCAAAAAAAGCTTAAAGGCCAAATGACCGATTACATGATAGCTC
>CALXAZ010000147.1 GCA_944386395.1 uncultured Clostridia bacterium | reverse complement strand
CCACATCCACGATTTTGCCCTTGCTGTCTCGCAGCCGGTTGCGGACTATGTACCCGGCCCGTTCCAGCTCCTTCAGGGCGGAGCCGATGCTGTCCGTGCCCTCCTTGCAGATTTTGGCCAGGCCCCTGGCGGCAAGGACAGCATCATGGAGAGCAGCCCTTTGGATTTCAGCGACAACCCCGCGTTGCGCAGGTGGTGGTTGGACATCACTGTGTAGTCGCGGGTTTTCTCAATGCGAAATACCGCCATGGTATCACCTCCTTTCGGCGGTCTGAAAAAGTGTTTATTTTCTAGGGAAAGGTGGCCTCTATGCCGCCCGGACACCAGGAAGGGGAAAACCTATTGGCGGCGGTCTTTCGACTGATTGTGGGAGAAAAAACATGGGATTTCCAGCTTCTTTCAATGCAGTTTTAAGGATATAAAAATATGCCACAGGGTTTAGCCTGTAGCATATGGAAGCAATGTTTTGTTCTTCTACAATTAGGAAACTGCATTGTTACAATTAAAAAGTAGTGATATAATAAAAATATATTACCTAAATCTAGCGTGTTCACACAACTAGATAAGGAGAAAAGAAAGTATGTTTAGAAAGAAAACTGATTTGAGATACACAGATGTATTTGTTCCTGGTGGTATGCCAACATATACCTATAATCCGCGTGTTGATAGACGTTTGGAGGATGCTATTCGAGATTCCATCCATGACTATAAATTATTAGTCATTACCGGGCCAACCAAATCGGGGAAAACAGTTTTAGTTAACAAGGTATTTCCTCGCACAGAAAGCCTATGGATTGACGGAGGGATGATTGACTCAGAAAATGATTTTTGGGAAATCATTGTGTCTGAACTAGGAGGATATACAGAAGAACAAATTTCTAATGGAGAAGATTTACAGTGCACAATCTCAGGTACGGCAAAAGCTGATGGAAGTGTACTTTTAGCTAAAGTCAGTGCAGAAATGACTGGGACAGCTAGTAGTACCGAAAGAACTGCTCATTTACAAAGTAGGCATACTTCCAATAAGACTAAAGCGATTTTCCTTTTGCAAGAAATGAAAGTCCCTTTGATTATTGACGACTTTCATTATATTTCGAAAGAGATACAGAAACATATTGTGCGCGCGCTAAAGGCCCCCATTATGTATGGTGTGCCCGTAATTTGTATAGCTATTCCAAGCCGGAAATTTGATGTTATTGATGTTGAAAGAGAACTTACGGGTAGAATGGATTCAATTGAGATGCCAACATGGGAAATTTCTGAGCTTGAACTTATTGCTAAAAACGGTTTTACTTCACTAAATTTAGAAATTGATGAGGATATTATAAAATATCTTGCCAGTGAATCATTTGGGAGTCCTTTCTTAATGCAAGATTTTTGTCGTACTATTTGCAAAGAGAACAGCATCGAATACAAAATGCCCAAATCACAGCATTTATCTCTTACATTTGAAAGTGTTTCTAGCATCTTTCCAATTATAGCTGATAATAGTGGGCGTTCAATGTTCGATAAATTGAAGCGAGGACCTACTTCGCGCACTGATCGTAAGCCTCGAACTTTAAAAAATGGAAAAGTCACAGATATTTACGGTGTTGTTATGGACGCATTTAAGCACCTAAAACCAGGTACTGAAACTATTACATATGATATGCTCCGTGCTAACATTCGGGAAGTCATTGCTGATGATTTGCCGCAACGCGGTGAAATTTCGCGAGTATTAGAAAAAATTGCAGAAATCTCTTATACCGACACTTCTTCGACACCTGTAATTGATTGGCAAAAGGAAGATGATGTCCTTACTGTTACCGACCCATTTTTTGCGTTTTATCTACGGTGGTCAACAAACTAACGCCTAAACCGCCACAGGTTAGCACCCTGTGGCGGTTTCATATTTTTATTCCGTTTCCTCGTCCACCCCCTCCGTCTTCAGCCAATCCTCAAAGGACTTTCTGGAGATATGGATCATGTTGCCGATGCGGATCGTCTTGAACAATCCGGAGTTGGCGAGTTTATAGGCCGAGGCGCGGCCGATACCGAGAATGGCTGCGATGTCATTCACGGTGTATGTTCTGCTTTGGGGCGTTCCTTTTTCGTTGGTCGTGTCAGTGCTCATAAGATTATCCTCCATCTGTGCTAATAGCATTTTGAAATGGCCCCTGGGAACCCTCTGTCACAAGAGCTTCCTGCTAATACCTTGCTAATACAACATTTGAAAAGCCGCTGTAAGGCAGCATATTTCAGGGAAATTTGTGCGAATTGACCTGCCTCTGGGCAGCACAATTTGCGAAGAAACAACACGGGAAGATATGATATGAACAATTTACGAATGGTACGCCGTACTCCTAATCAGAAGCCCCGCTTTGTGAATTACCGATGCACTATTCAGCACTTTTGACATCCAAATAACTCATAATCTGAAAAAGAGATGGGCTTTGCCCATCTCTTTTTTCGTTATAGCCTTATTCATGATCTGAACATCAGATAGCAGGACATGCTTTCCGACAGTCCCTGTGGTGTACTGAGCACAGACGATTGGAGGCATACTTTTCTCCTTTTGAAAAAGACTACCTGTAACATGATCATTGGGAGGAAACGTATGACATCATTATGGGAACAGATCTGGGAGCATACGAATTTTGCGCCCCTGGAGGGCGATGTGAATACCGATGTACTGATTATCGGCGGCGGTATGGCAGGCGTTTTGTGTGCCTATCTGCTGCATCACGCCGGTGTGCCATATATGCTG
>CALXAZ010000146.1 GCA_944386395.1 uncultured Clostridia bacterium | reverse complement strand
CCTTGTAGTTAGCTCATTTGCCATAGCAGAAAGAATATTGTGCTCTAGCTGACAGTGCTCAAACGCCCACCTTCCACAGAGAAATTCTATCCTTGTGCCGCCCTTCCAATGCTCCGAACGCAGGATTTTTATCAGCCCCACGCCGCCGGAGCTTGAGACATGGGTTCCGCAGCAGGTGCAGGCGTCAACTCCTTCTATGTCTACTATGCGAAGAATACCGCTGACTTTGTCAGTTGCCTTGCGCAGACCCAGACGGTCAAGCTCGCTGTCGCTTGCATAATATATCTTGACGGGGCAGTTTTGGCGGACCCAGCTGTTTGCAAGGGACTCGGCTGAGGAGAGCTCCTCATTGGTAAACTCGCGGTCTAGGTCGATTGTCACAAGGTTGGCGCTCATATGAAATCCGACATTTTTGGCGCTGTAAAGCTTCCAGAACGCGGCGGAGAGAATATGCTCGCCTGAGTGCTGCTCGGTATAGTCGCAGCGAGTCTGCCAGTTTATCCTGGCAATTACTTCGGTCCCAGGTTCAAAGGGTGCGTTGCATAGGTGATATATTATGCCGCCACGTTCGGATACATGTGTGACCGGGACCCCATCGATGTTACCCACGTCGCTGCGCTGTCCGCCTCCCTCCGGAAAAAATACCGTGCGGTCGAGCACGATGTCATAGTTCTCGCCGTTTTTCTCGCAGGAGAGGACTTTGGCCTCGCAGCAGTCGAGCATATTGTCATGTTCATAAAGTTTCAACGTCTCCATATCATTCCACCTGTTATATTATATAAATTTCTCAAGTATCCTGCCAAGGGTAGCCCGCTCTATTCCGCAGGAGAGAAGGTATCTGCTGTATGATCCGCCGTAGGTTTCCTCGATATATTTTATCGGTTGATTGATATATTCGGGAAGGGAGTACATCAGCCGCATTGCATATGCTTCGAGAAGAGGATCGATGTACGAGCTGTCCGAAAAAGCGCTTCCCGGGCTCCAGGGGAGGTGGGAATATTCTGGGTTTGCGCTGTTATATACGGAGGTTGAGATATAGTTTGCAATGATATCCTGCCGGGCAACGCCAGCGAGACCAAGAAGGAGCATGGCAAGTATTCCAGTGCGGTCCTTTCCGGCAGTGCAGTGGAAAAGGGCGCAGCCAGGGGCGGAGGCAAGGATGGAAAAGAGGGTGCAGACAGTTTCGCGCTCTTTCAGGAGAGCCACGTATCCATTGCCCATGTCCAGTGAGGTACCAGAGGAAATATCGGTCACGACAGTCCGCGAGCGGAAGGGGACATGGTGATATGATATGCTGGGATGTCCGGATATTGCGTCCGGACGGGCGCCGGCTTCGCCTGAACTGCGAAGGTCGATAACGTCGGTGACGCCGTAGCTTAGCAGAAATGATACGTCGTTTTCGGTAAGCGAGCTGAGAGCGTCAGCCCGGAGAAACACATGCCATCTTGTGACCTTGTTTCCCTGTGCGGCATATCCTCCTAGATCCCGTACATTATATGCCCCTGCGAGTGGGAGACGGATATAGTTTAAAGTGCCATCCATATTTTTCTCCTTATTTGGTGGTTCCATTATGACTATTATACCAGATTTTTTATGGCATGTCATTATATGTTGGGGATACATATTTGGAGAGAGAATATAAAAAGCCCTGTGCTTATGCACAGGGCTTAAAGCTTATCTGTAGATTATATCATCGCGTCCAGGGCCGTTGGAAATCATCTTTATCGGATAGCCGAGCTTATTCTCGATAAATTCAATATATTTGCGGGCATTTTCCGGAAGCTTGTCATATTCCCTTATGCCGCGAATGTCGCACTTCCAGCCATCGAGATATTCATAGACAGGTTTCGCACGGTTGAGCCTTGTAGTGGCAGGAAATATGTCAGTGACCTCTCCATCTATTTCATAGCCGGTGCAGACAGGGATCTTGTCGAGATATCCCAGCACGTCGATAAGCGAAAGCGACACGGCAGTGGTGCCCTGGAGCATACAGCCATAGCGGCTTGCGACAGCGTCAAACCAGCCAACGCGGCGCGGGCGCCCGGTAGTGGCCCCGTATTCACCGTTGTCTCCGCCCCTGTCGCGAAGCTCTGTTGCCTCGTCGCCGAAAATTTCTGTTACAAATGCACCCGCGCCCACTGCGGAGGAATATGCCTTGACGACGGTAACGATCTCCTTAATTTCGTGGGGAGGAATGCCTGCGCCCACTGTGCCAAAGCCGGCAAGCGGGGATGAGGATGTGACAAACGGATATATCCCGTGGTCGGTATCCTTCAGCGAGCCGAGCTGACCCTCAAGCAGTATGTGCTTGCCCTCTTTCAGAGCGTCGTGGAGGAAATATGTGGTGTCGCAGACATAGCGGGCGAGCCTGTCCTTATATCCCATAAGGTAATTGTACATCTCTTCCACATCTATCGGGTCGTTTCCGGGATAGATGGCAGCGATAGTTTTGTTTTTTACCTCGCATATCCGTTCAAGTCTATCATGCAGTTCGCTTGAAAATAGCTCGGATACCTGTATACCTATTTTTGAATATTTGTCAGAATAGAAAGGAGCTATGCCCGACTTTGTCGAGCCAAAGCTGCGCCCACCGAGGCGCTCTTCCTCGAGCTTGTCAAACAGGATGTGATACGGCATGAGGATCTGTGTGCGGTCGGACACGAGCATCTTCGGCTCGGGTACGCCGCCCTTTTCCAGGTTTTCAAGCTCGGTAAAAAAGTTGTCGAGATTAAAGGCAACTCCGGCACCGATGATGTTTGTGACATTTGGATGGAACACTCCGGAGGGGAGAATGTGAAGGACGAATTTGCCATACTGGTTTATAATGGTGTGACCTGCGTTTGCGCCGCCCTGAAAGCGGATAACGATATCTGCCTTTTCTGCGAAGAGGTCGGTCATCTTGCCCTTACCCTCGTCGCCCCAGCAGCCGCCGACTATTGCTGTTACCATGAATCTGCCTCCTGAAGAATTTTTGCCGGTATATCCGACAGGTTGATTATAGCAGTTTTTTGGATATAAGTAAAATAAATATTTATAATGTGAAAAATAAGTTGCAATTATATCTGGAAAATAGAGGCACTACATACGGGGTAACGCTGTGATATTTACCACAGAGCGCTGGAACGGGCTAAAACAGTTGATAAAGCGTATTGAAATTTTGATAAGGATAATGTAAAATGCAGATAAACACTAAAAGTGTCGGCTAACAGGAGAAATGAGATGAAGAAAAAAATTATTATACCGCTTGTGCTGCTTTTGATAGCGGTTGCAGGCATCATAGCATATAGATGGGCAATGGATACCCAGGTTCCTGTCCTCACTTATCATTGCATTGCGGAGGAACCATATAGCGAAAATTCCGAGCTATTTGTCCGTCCGGAGGACTTTGCAAGGCAGCTCGACATACTGGCAGAGGAGGGGTATACCAGTATATTTGCCGATGAGCTGCACAATAGCGCGGCAAAAAAGCCTGTTGTTATCACCTTTGACGATGGATACGAGGACAACTATTTCACTGCGTTTCCGATACTTAAGGAAAAAGGGCAGAAGGCGACGATATTCGTCATCTCCGGGATGATAGGGCGTGAAGGTTACCTCACGGTAGATGAGATACGGGAAATGGTAGACAGCGGGTTTGTTAGCATACAGAGTCACACAGACTCACACAAGATGCTTACCGGGCTATCGCTCGATGATAGTATAAGGGAATTTGCCGCATCAAAATCTGTGCTTGAAGCGGCTTCGGGAAAGGAAGTTACTGCGGTGGCGTACCCGTTTGGTGACGTGGACTATTCGGTATTGCAGGCAGCGGAGGAATTTTATGACTTTGGGTATATCACCACAGGGAGGTATATCCCGTTTATGGATATGAGGGTGCCGCGCGTCACGGTGAACCGGAGCACCACAGAGGATGGT
>CALXAZ010000145.1 GCA_944386395.1 uncultured Clostridia bacterium | reverse complement strand
GGCAGTGTCGTATATCACCGAAAAGCCGCGGGTGGTCAGCTCGCCGGCGATGGCAGATGAGAGGAAAGTCTTGCCAAGCCCCGTACCTCCGCAAAGCAGCAGGTTTTGCACGTCAGGTCCGAAATAGGCAGCAAATTCACGGCAGGTATCGAATACGGCGGACATATTATCCCTGGGGGACATACCCCAGTTTTTGTCGATCTCGGTGGAGTAATATTCGAGCGAAAAGCTGTCGAAGGTCTGGTCCCTGATGGGGAGCAGGCGGCTCAGCTCTGCGCGCTGCTCGTCCGCGTATGCCCTGACAAGGCAGCTGCACACGCCGGAGGGGACAAAGCCGCTGTCCCCACAGATGGGGCAATCGCGCTTTAGGGTGAGATAATCATCGGGATACCCCGCGTTATTAAGCAGCTCTGCGCGCTCACGGCGGAGAGCTTCGTTGTGTTTATTCAGTGCCTTAAGGGCCTCCGTCCCGCTCCGGCGCTCCCGCACAGAGTCTTTGATGAGATTTATTGCCGAGGTTTTTAGCTCAGCGTCTATCTCGGCTATTCTTGGGTATGCGGAGTAGACCTTGGCACGGCGCTCGGAAAGCTCGGTTTCGCGCCTGAGGCGTTTGCGCGCAAGCTTGTCGAGTACGCGCGATAGTATCTTGTCGTCAAAGGGCATGCCGTAACAACTCCTTTTCAGTTATTAGAAGCTTCCGAGCGGCGCCTGCGGAGCCTTTCGGCAGCGTTAGAAGAGGGATGAGGCTGCTGGGGAGACCCTTTCTGCGCCGGTGAGTCTAGCTTTTCGATGTCCTCTACGCTCATTATGCCTTTTTCGTGCCAGCGGCGTAGGATAGAATCCATATAGCTCCACTTCAACGAGCCGGTATTTATAACCGTGCGGTCATATGCCGCGTAGATAACCTCGTCGGTCATGCCGTAGCCTGCCCAGCGGAGAAGATATCCCTCTTCAGTTTTGGAGGGTGCACGGTTTTTTATCTGTAAAAGGCGGAAAATTTCCATAAGCCGCCCGTCTATTGCAGCCCTTCGGCGGATATAATCCTCGGCAGCGCTCTCTGTAGTGATGCCGCTGCGCTTCCAGTAGTACGCCTCGCGCTCTATCTGCCACATCCCAACGCGGGCACCTTCTCCTTCACGCCTATGAGCGCGCTCGACACAGTAGCTTTCGAGAAGCATTATCACGCTTGCCGGTAGACCCAGATGGTCATATATCCCCAGCAGGCGGGAGAGGTCGCTTTGAGTGAGGAGCTTGTTTAGCCTTATGCGGGTATACTCGATAAGGCTGGAAAATGCAGGATCTCCGGAGGCAGAGAGCAGGATATCCTCGGATGAGTATTCGGGGAGGGTATCATTTTCGGGAGGAATGGGCGAGGGAGCGGCAAGCCCAAGAGATACTAGCACAGCGTGTGCCGCCGCAGTCTCCTCGACGGTCCAGCCGAGGGATTTTGATGCGTGAGTGACGTCGTCCCTACCGCAGGTAAGTATGAATATGTAAAGCAGCGCTGCCCTTCCGTTGCCGCTCTGGAGCAGTTTTTTAGAGGCTTCAGCGCTGATATTAATGTCGCGTGGCTGATTAGACATTGCTTTCCTCCATATGTATGCGATGACCGGTAGCTGCTTGTAGCGCAACATGCATAGCACGTATAGAGCTATGCAGACATACCGGATATATCAATTATAATCCAAAACCGGCGCAAGGTAAATGATAAAAAGGGGAAAAGCTCAAAAAAGGAGTTATTTTAGAAAAAAATAACTTATTTTGATGAAAAGCACAGAGGATTATGCTATAATTAAAATGGTACGTGGCAGCTATTAAGCACCGTCTGGCAGCATATGGAGGCGATGCACGGTTTTCGCGTCAATAAAGGCGGGACAGGGACCCGCATCGATGGAGGTGCAGTATGAAGACCCGTGTTGAAGTTACTATCTGCGATATGGAATATGTGCTTATTGCGGAGGACAGCGAGGAATATATCAAAAAAACGGCAGCTTATGTAGAAAAGAAGATCGATGAAGTGCGCGAGTCGAGCGGGCGATCCATCGTGAATGCAGCAGTGCTGGCAGCGCTGAACATAGCGGACGAAAAATTTAATGCTGAGCGGATGGCAGACAATCTGCGCGAGCAGATAAAGGAGATTTTTGAGGAGAATTCAAAGCTCAAGGACGAGCTTGCCGGGCTAAAGCGCGAGCTTTCGCGGGCAAAGCAGGACAAGCAGGATACTCCCGGCGAATAACTTTCAGGAGATAACAGACAGATGGCTATCGAGATATTGGCGCCCGCAGGCTCATTTGAGGGGGTGCGGGCAGCCATCCAGAACGGGGCGGATGCGGTTTACCTCGGTCTTGAAAACTTTAACGCGCGGCGCAACGCCAAAAACCTCACCCTTGAGGAATTTGACGAGGCGGTGCGCTATTGTCATTTGCGTGGGGCGAAGGTGTACGTCACCTTCAACACGCTGATGAGCGACAAGGAGCTTGCGGCTGGGGAGGGGTTTGTCAGCAGGATATCGGAGGCGGGCGCAGACGCTGTGCTTGTCCAGGATCTGGGCGCGCTGAGGATGATAAAGCAGGTTGCACCCGACCTGCCGGTACACGCTTCAACGCAGATGTCGATACACAACCTCGAAGGGGTAAAGCTTGCGGCGTCGCTGGGGATGAGCCGGGTGGTGCTCGCGCGCGAGCTTAGCCGGAGGCAGCTCGAGTTTATATGTGAGCGCTCGCCCATAGAGATAGAGGTGTTTGTCCACGGGGCGCTCTGTATGTGTTATTCTGGGCAGTGCTATATGTCGTCGGTCATAGGTGGCAGGAGCGGGAACAGGGGTCTCTGTGCCCAGCCATGTAGGCTGAGCTATGGATTTGGGCAGAAGTCAGGCAGCGAATACCCGCTTAGCCTAAAGGATCTCACACTTGCGGGGCACATAGTGGAGCTAGAGGAAATGGGGGTTGCCAGCCTCAAGATAGAGGGGCGGATGAAGCGCCCAGAGTATGCAGCGATAGTGACAAGGATATTTTCGGCAGCGGCGAAGGAGAGAAGGGAGCCGACAGCGGAGGAGATGAAGCTGCTGGAGCTGGCTTTTTCACGGCAGGGGTTTACCGACGGGTATTATCGCGGAGAGCCGTCGGCAGAGATGTTTGGGATACGCGAGGATAAGCCTGACAGGAATGCAGAAAAGCTCTTTGCTTCGGTGCGTGGCAGCTATGCTGAAAATAGCGAGATGCAGCGGGTCGGGGTGAGATTTGCATGCGTGATAAGGAAAAACTTTGCTGCAGAACTTGTGGCAGAGGATGAGGATGGCAACAGGGCGCGTGTGCTTGGGTCTGTGCCGCAGCAGGCAAAGACCAGACCCACCGTTTCAGCGGAGGTGGAGACGCAGCTTTACAAGACCGGAGGTACATTTTACCGGTGTGACGGAGCTGTTTGCAAGATTGAAAGTGGGCTTATGATACCTCTGTCGGCAATAAATGCAATGCGGCGAGAGGCTCTTGCCCAGCTTACGGAGCTGCGTGGGGAGAAGCTTCAACGACGAGAGGGAGAGTATCATCCGGGTTATACTGCTATAAACCGTAAGGAGGCTCCAGGGCTGATAGTCCATGCGGCAAAGATAAAGCAGATATCAAATGAGCTTCTAAACCTGCGCCCGGGGCATATCTATCTGCCGCTTACCGAGATAGCGGCTGACAAGGCACGCGCCCGCCAGATAGCGGAGAGCGGAAAGACGTCGGTGGCGGCGGTGATGCCTAGGGTGATAGGAGATAACGAGGCCATCAAGGTGGCAGAGATGCTCGACATAGCCTACGAAGCGGGGATACGGGAGGCTGTGTGCGGGAACCTTGGGCATATAGAGTTTGCAAAGGCAAAGAAGCTAGAGCCGCGCGGTGACTATGGGCTGAACATATATAATTCGCAGGCGGTCAAAGAGGCAAAGGCTCTTGGGCTAAAATCGGCAACGCTCTCGTTTGAGCTTACATTTGCTCAGATACGGGACATCTCAAAAAATTTTGATTGCGAGCTGATAGTATATGGCAGACTGCCTCTGATGGTGACCGAGAACTGTATAATAAAGAACAGATATGGAAGATGTGTGTGTGAAAACAATATTGGTATAGTTGACAGAAAATCGATGACATTCCCAGTAATGAGGGAATTTGACCACAGGAATGTGATATATAATTCTCAAAAGCTGTTTCTTGCGGATAAGATAGAGGACTATTCCCACCTGGGTCTGTGGGCAGTGAGGCTGATGCTGACGACAGAAAATCCGAAAGAGGCTGTGCAAGTGGCAGAGAGGTATCTTGGACGTGGAAGCTATGAGCCAAACGGGTATACGAGAGGACTTTATTATAGGGGAGTTGAATAACATGGAGATAAAATTTAAGCTTATCCCAAGCCCAGGAGGATATTGCCCGGGAGTGCCTGAGTACGAGAGCGCGGGAGCTGCAGGAATGGATTTGAGGGCATGTATAGATGAGCCGGTCACCATAGAGCCAGGGCAGACAAGGCTTATCCCGGCTGGAATTGCGCTTGAGATACCGGAGGGCTACGCTGGTTTTATGTTTGGACGAAGTGGGCTTGGCGTAAAGCATGGGATAACGATGGCAAACGGGGTTGGCGTGATAGATTCCGACTACAGGGGGCAGCTTCACTCTGGGTTGATAAACAGATCAGACGAGAGCTTTACAGTGCTTCCTGGGGACAGAATAGCCCAGCTTGTAATAATGCCGGTGCTTCATGTGGCGCTTGTGTCAGGGGAGCTTTCGGACACCGAGCGCGGGACCAGCGGATTTGGCTCGACAGGTAGAGCATAGTCTGCGTTTCAGGCGTAAAAATGCGAAAGGGTGGCAATAATTATGGCAACAGCGAAGTTTATACTTGCGTCTGCCTCGCCGAGGAGGAAAAGCCTGCTTGAGGCGGTGGGGGCGGATTTTGAGATATTTGTTTCAGACGCGGATGAGAGTGTAGAGGAGGGGCTGAGCCCATCGGAGCAGGTCTGCCGCATTTCAAAGATAAAGGCGGGCGCCGCCGCCGGGGTATATCCTGACAGAGTGATAGTGGCGGCTGATACCCTTGTATCGGTGGATGGAAGGGTTCTGGGGAAGCCAAAAGACAGGGCTGAGGCGCACAGGATGCTGGCTACCCTCTCGGGCAGGAGGCACAAGGTGTATACCGGTGTGACTGTGAGGAGCGGGGAGCTGGAGCTTACAGGGTTTGAAGAGACGGATGTCGAGTTTTGCCAGCTGACACCTGATGAGATAGAGAGATATATCGACACAGGGGAGCCGCTCGATAAGGCGGGGGCATATGGAATACAGGAGAAGGGCGCGCTACTTATCAGGAGGATAGACGGGGACTACTTCAATGTCGTAGGGTTGCCGCTGCGCCGGCTGCGTAGCATGCTGCGGGGAGTGGGAATAGAGCTTTTGTGATTATTTTGTGCCGGGGAGGATGAGACCCGGTGGGCTTAAGGGGGGCAGAGATGAAAAAATTTTTTGGTAGCAGGGCTTTTGTCCTGCTCGGAGTCGTGCTTTCCCTTATAATAGCTATGTCGGTATTGTCGGTTGTGTTTGAGGGAACGGCGTCCCCTGTGACAAATGCTCTGGGTACCGTAGCTTCGCCGTTTCGCGCTGTTGTTTCGCGGATAGGCGGATTTTTTAGCGGAATAGGCTCGTATATTAATGATTTTGAGGAGCTGAAAGCGGAAAATAGTATGCTCCGGGTGAAAATCGCGGAGATGGAGGAGCAGGTCAGGCGGTCGCAGCAGGCTCTTGAGGAGAATGAGCGCCTGAGGGAGCTGCTCGAGCTGAGCGAGCGGCGAAGGGATTTTACATTTGTGATGGCAGAGATAGTCTCGAGGGACTCTTCAAACTGGGAATCATCCTTTACCATCGGTAAGGGCTCTGTACACGGGATAGATGCGCACGACTGTGTGGTTGACGAGGAGGGGAACCTGGTAGGGATAGTAAGCGAGGTCGGGACGAACTGGGCAGTGGTAACGACTGTGATAGATTCTTCAACAGAGCTTGGAGCGCTGATCTACCGCACAAGGGAGGCAGCAGTGGCCGAGGGAGATTTCACGCTGATGGGAAAAGGAAAGCTGAAAGTGACATATCTTCCGGAGGATACAGTGCTGATGAACGGGGATCTGATACTTACTTCTGGGGTTGGAGGAGTGTATCCCAAGGAGCTTGTGATAGGGAGCGTAACTGAGGTTGAGATAGTGGAAGGCGGCGCGGGAAGCTATGCAGTGGTGCAGCCTGAGGCAGAGCTTGACAGGCTGACGCAGGTGTTTGTTATAAGCAGCTTTGATATAGAGGAATAAATTTTTAGATATACCCGGAGGAGCCTTTGATATGGAGGGCAGGAGATATTTAGACCTGCTGAAATGGTCACTTTATGTTATAAATGCTGTGATGATTCTGTTTTTACAGGACTATCTGTTTGTACATTTTAAGATTTTTGGGGTGCATCCCATGTTTGCAGCTGCTGTTGTTTCGTCGGTAGCTCTGTTTGAGGGGGCGCTGCCGGGAGCGGTGTTTGGGATGTTTATCGGTTTTGTACACGCTCTGCCGATAAATGGAGGAGAGGGATACTTTGCCTTTGTTTATGCAGCATCCGGATTTATATGCGGGGCGGTGTGTGAGTATATGTTTGGAAAAAGGCTGGTCACGGTGCTGCTGTGGAGCTTTATTATAAATGTAGTGGTAACACTCGGTTATTTTTTCTTTTATTTTTTTATCCCCGGAAAAGCCGGAGGGATGGCGCTTGTGTCAACGGGTATTCCTGAGATGATTTATTCCTCGGCAGTCACGCCTATTGCATATTTTCCCATTAGGGAAGTGGCACGCAGGCTGGGGACTGAGGAGGACGAGGGTTAAGGAGACATTATGGAGGAGAGGTCACTCAATATAAGGCTGTGGGTGATGGGCGCGGTGACGGTTGTGCTGGCGCTCATTGTTGTTATGCGCCTCTATAACCTCCAGATAGTCAATGGCGATAGCTATTATAGGCAGTCAGAAAAAAAGATAACGCGGACTGTAGAAGTAGAGTCGGTACGCGGTGAGATACAGGACAGGTATGGCCGTCCGTTGGTGACAAACCGGCTCATATATAATGTCATGTTCGACAGTTCCCTTCTCCCGTCGTATTCTTCCGGGGAGGGGAAGGGTGCCAATGAGGTAATATATGAGACGATACAGCTTACAAAAGCTGCGGGATACGGCTTTTTGTCAAGTCTGCCGGTAGAGCTCGATGGGGAGAGCTTTGCATATACCGGCGAGGAGGGCAGCACATCATACAACAGGTTTGTGAAATATGCGGAGACGTATGGCTATACAGGTATCGGGGCAGACAAGCTGTTTGAAGAGATGTGCGGGCTATATGGGATAGATTTGGAGAGATACAGCGTGGCAGAGGCGCTGGAGATATGCTCGGTGAGGTATGAGCTAGACTTGCGTGGGAGCAAGGTGGGGCTGAATATAGAAGAATATATATTCTGCGAGGATGTGGATGTTGAGCTGATAGGGGCTGTCAAGGAGCGTGAGCTTCCGGGGGTTACTATAAAGACTGACACTGCCAGGAACTATGAGACGAAATATGCTGCGCATATCCTCGGGCGGGTAGGGCTTATGGACGGAAGTGAGCTTGAGGAATATATAGAGCTTGGCTATTCGATGGATGCGGTGGTTGGCAAGGACGGGGCGGAAAAGGTCTTTGAAAAGTGGCTCTGTGGGAAAAACGGTACAAGAATAGAGGAGATGGACTCGTCGGGCAAGGTGACAAACGTCATGTATTCTGAGGAGCCTGAGCCAGGGAATAATGTAATGCTTACAATAGACATAAATTTACAGGCGGCAGCTGAAAGCGCGCTTGCGGGAAGGATAGAGGAGATAAAGCAGCTGGGCGAAGAGGGGTCCAGTCTTGGGTCGGAGGATGTCGCCGGCGGTGCGGCAGTGGTTGTTGATGTGAAAAGCGGGGCTGTGCTTGCGATGGCTTCGTATCCAAGCTACGATTTATCATCGGTTAGCCGGGATTATAACGAGCTGCTTGCGGATGAACTCACGCCGCTGTATAACCGCGCGCTTCAGGGGCTGTATGCCCCCGGCTCGACCTTCAAGATGGTAACAGCGGCGGCAGCGCTTGAAAGCGGAACAATAACCGGTGAGACACGGATACAGGACAAGGGCATATACATGTACTATGCCCCGACATACACGCCAAAGTGTGAGATTTATCTTACGTCCGGGAGAACCCATGGCACAATAAATCTTGTGCAGGCGCTCAAGGTGAGCTGTAACTATTTTTTCTATGAAGTGGGTAGGCTAACGGGGATAGACAAGATAGTAGAATATGCGAAGGCGTTCGGGCTTGGTGAGAGCACGGGGATAGAGCTGGAGGGCGAAAAGACGGGTACGCTTGCGGGACCGGAGAGCAGGGAGAAAAAAGGGGGAACCTGGTACCCGGGAGATACGATAGCGGCGGCGATAGGACAGTCGGACAACCTGTTTACCCCGCTGCAGATGGCAAATTATGTAGCTACGCTTGTAAACGGAGGAGTGTGCAACAAGCTTCACATACTGAAGGCTGTGAAGAGTTATGATTACAGCTCGACAGTGTTTGAGGCAGAGCCGGAGGAGCTTGGACGGACAGAGCTTTCGGAAGAGACGGTTGAGCTGATAAAGGAAGGTATGCTTGCTGTGTCAAAGGAGGGATCGGCGGCGTCGATTTTTGGGGATTACCCGATAGATGTAGGCAGCAAGACGGGTACGGCGCAGACGGGAAATGGCTCTGCAAACGGAATATTTGTAGCCTTTGCGCCGTATGACGATCCCGAGATAGCTGTGGCAATAGTAGTGGAGCATGCGGGGAAGGGTTCGCGCATAGGGGTTATAGCGCGCGACATTTTTGACACATATTTCAGAATAGACGGTTCGTACGAGCAGATTTTACCAGAAAATACCTTAGTTAATTAGGTGTTCTGTGAAGATTTCACACAATATTTTTTAAATGCATTGATATAATGCATGATTTTTGCTATAATAGGTTCGACTGGCGGGACGTCCGGGCACGTGGTATGCGCGGGACTGCCACTGGGGGTAGCTTGTATACGGTATCCGCGAGGAGGGCAGAGGACGTATGGGCATGGCAATAGTAGTGGCTTCGGGCAAGGGAGGCGTAGGAAAAACGTCTGTTGTTGCGGGAGTTTCTTCCTGCCTTGCGGCGCTTGGAAATCGGGTGCTCTGCATAGACGCAGATTTTGGACTGAGAAATCTGGATATCGTTCTTGGGTTGAGCGACAGGACTGTGTTGGATCTTGAGGATGTGCTGAATGGCAGCGTTTCGCTAGAAGAGGCAGTAGTCGAACACGAGGAGATACCTGGTCTGTTTCTGCTCAATGCTCCATTAAGCGCTGGTGGTATGCCGGTAAGTGGCGAACCGTTTGCGGCACTTATAAAAGAGGCGGAGGAGCGATACGACTATATACTTGTAGACTGCGCTGCCGGGCTCGGTAATAGCCTGAGAATGGCAGCGGGGGCATGTGAATATGGAATTGTTGTCAGCACCACCGACCTTACAAGCCTGCGTGACGCTGCGAGAACGGGGGAGCTGATGCTGGGGCTTGGAGTGAGGGAGCTTCGGCTGGTGGTAAACCGCGTAAGAAGGCGGTTGATAGACACAGAGGGGGCTCCAAATATCGATGATGCGATAGATGCCACAGGAATACGGCTCATCGGGATAGTCCCGGAGGATGAAAATGTGATGATATATGCAAACCGTTCCCGCCCGATTATTCTACATACATATTCGGGGGCAGCGCGGGCATATCTGAATATTTCAAAGCGTATAACAGGTGAAAAGGTTCCTGTAATGAAGATAAAATACAGATAAAAGGGTACAGGGAAGGAGCAAAATAAATGAATATAGCTTTAACGGCAAACGACGCGAAAAAGGAGCTTATGGTACAGTTCTGCATAGCATATTGCGGAATACTTTCCAAGCATCACCTCTGCGCCACGGGGACGACTGGGAAGCTGGTGGCAGAGGCCACGGGGCTTGATGTCCAGCGTTTCCTCACCGGGTCCCAGGGAGGGGATCAGCAGATAGGCGCACGGATAACCTACAATGAGATAGATATGGTACTCTTCTTCCGCGATCCACTTACGCCGGTGTCGCATGATGTAGATGTAATGTCTCTTCTTCGCCTGTGCGATATAAACAATATACCAATGGCAACAAATGTTGCGACAGCTGAGATGCTGATCCTCGGGCTTGAGCGGGGCGACCTAGACTGGAGAAACATTGTCCATACAAATTCCACCCCCTTTAATCCTTGACATTGGGGCGGCGGTGTGACATAATAACGTTGGATCTGGCAACTGTAATGGGTCCGGCAGTAAAGAACATGAAAAAGGCAACGACCGGGAGCAGTAGTGTACTATGAGCCCACAGGGAGGATGCGGCAGAGACTGATACCGCGTCTGGGAAAGCAGGCACGAAGGACACCCGCGAGCCGGCGGTGAACATATAAGCCGCACGTCACCCGCGTTAAGGGAAACGAGGGGCAGGTAACTGCCTGAAATCGGGTGGCACCACGAGAGATTCTCGTCCCGGATACCGCAAATCGGTATCCGGGATTTTTATTAATATGATAAAAGAAAGGGGTTGTCATTAAATGGCACAGCAAAAAATTACTGCGCCGCGTGGGACAAAGGATGTCCTTCCCTCAGAGGTGTACAAGTGGCACTTTGTAGAGAGCGTAGCAAGGGAAACGGCACGCCGGTTTGGATTTAGTGAAATAAGGTTTCCGACCTTTGAACATACCGAGCTTTTTCATCGCGGCGTAGGGGATACGACCGATATAGTGCAGAAGGAGATGTACACCTTTGAGGACAGGGGAGGGCGCTCGATAACCCTTCGCCCGGAAGGGACGGCATCGGTAGTGCGGGCGTCGGTGGAGAGCTCGCTTTTCCGCGAGGGGCTGCCTGTCAAGGTGTATTATATTGCGGCAAATTTCCGCTATGAAAAGCCGCAGGCCGGCAGGCTGCGCGAGCACCATCAGTTTGGGGTTGAATGTTTTGGGGCTGCAGGCCCCGAGGCAGATGCGGACATTATAGCGCTTGCGTACACATATCTCTCAACACTCGGCATAAAAAAGACGGAGCTTCAGCTAAATTCTATCGGCTGCCCCGAGTGCAGGAAAAAATATAACGAGGCGCTAAAGGCATACTTTGAAGCCCATAGAGACGGGCTCTGCGAGACCTGTCTGGATAGGCTCGGGCGCAACCCGCTGAGGCTGCTCGACTGCAAGGAGGAGAAGTGTCGCGAGATAAACAAAGACGCGCCGCTGCTCTCCGATTACCTGTGTCAGGAGTGTGCGGAGCACTTTGCGGGAGTAAAAGCGGCTCTTGATAGCGTGGGGATAAAGTATACCGAAAATCCAAAGCTTGTGCGCGGGCTGGATTACTATACAAGAACGGTATTTGAATTTGTTTCCAATGCCATAGGAGCCCAGGGCACTGTGCTTGCCGGAGGCAGGTATGATGGGCTTGTTGAAGAGCTGGGAGGGCAACCCACGCCCGGTCTCGGCTTTGGAAGCGGAATAGAGCGTGTGCTTCTGCAGATGGAGGCAGAGGGTGTGCAGCTCGAGGACAACAGCAAACCGGATCTGTTTATTGCGGCAGCGGACGAAGAGGCAAGAAAGGCTGTGGGGCCGCTGGTGCTGGCGCTGAGAGCCTCCGGGGTTGCGGTGGAGCGCGATCTGATGGGACGTGGCGTGAGGGCCCAGATGAAGTACGCCTCGAAGATAGGCGCAGCATATACGATAGTTATAGGTACGGATGAGATAGAAAAAGGGCAGGTCAAAATACGCGATATGGAGACAGGGAAAGAGCGTGAATGTCCTCTTGATCCGTATTCAATAGTGGCTCTTGTGGATAACACGATAAAAATATGATTTGAAAGGGAAAGCCAGCGATGGAAACTATTAGAGGTTTTAAGCGCACACATATGTGCGGTACGCTGAGGGGCGAAAATGTTGGTCAGGAGGTGTCGGTTTGCGGATGGGTGCAGCGCCGCAGGGACCTTGGAGGGCTGATATTTGTGACTGTACGCGATAGGAGCGGGATAATCCAGGCGACGTTCAATGAGGAGACGAACTCTGAGCTGTTTGTCAAGGCGGCGTCGCTTCGCTCGGAATATGTGGTTGCGGTAAGGGGTATCCTGCGTGCCCGCGGAGAGGGTGCGATAAACAGGGATATGCCGACAGGAGAGGTAGAGATTGAGGCGTGTGAACTGAGAATACTCGGTGAGGCAGAAACCCCTCCGTTTGAAATAGTTGACGACACAAAAACAGGCGAGGAACTGAGACTGAAATACCGCTATCTTGACCTCCGCCGCCCGAGCCTTCAGAAAAATATATTTATCAGGCATGAGGTGGCGCGGGTGACCCGGGACTACTTCTATGAGAACGGGTTTACCGAGATAGAGACGCCAATGATGATGAAATCAACGCCGGAGGGAGCGCGCGACTATATTGTCCCATCGAGGGTGCATCCGGGGAAATTTTATGCGCTTCCGCAGTCGCCGCAGATATATAAGCAGCTGCTTATGCTCTCGGGGTTTGACCGCTATATCCAGCTTGCGCGCTGCTTCAGGGACGAGGATCTGCGTGCCGACCGCCAGCCTGAGTTTACCCAGATCGACCTTGAGATGTCCTTTGTCGACGTGGATGACATCCTGGAGATGATAGAGGGATATATCCACCGCCTGTATAAGGAGGTTATGAATATAGACCTGCCGGTGCCGCTTCCGCGCCTGACATATGCTGACGCGATGAACCGTTACGGAAGCGACAAGCCTGATACCCGTTTTGACATGGAGATATGTGACATTTCGGACGTTGTAAAGGGCTGTGGTTTTTCGGTGTTTACCTCTGCGATAGAGGCGGGAGGTTCTGTGCGAGGGATAGTTGCCAAAAACGCTGCCAAAACGCTGACGCGCAAGGAGATAGACAAGCTGACGGAGATGGTGCGAGGGATAGGAGCAAAAGGGCTCGCGTATATCAGATGGGTAGATGAGAAGCCGGCGTGTTCGTTTGCAAAGTTTATGACGGAGGATGAGCTGAGAGCGATAGCCGAAAGGCTTGGCTGCGAGCGGGGCGATGTAGCGCTGATAGTGGCAGACAGGGATAAGGTTACGCTGCCGGTCCTCGGAGCGCTCAGGAATACGGTGGCAAAGCAGCTTGGAATAATTCCGGATGGATATAATTTCCTGTGGATAACCGAGTTTCCGTTCTTTGAGCAGGATGACGAGACCGGGGAGTGGGTGGCAATGCATCATCCGTTTACAATGCCGCTTGAGGAGTGCCTTGACTATCTGGAAAGTGACCCGGGAAGGGTGCGCGCGAAGGCTTATGACCTTGTGGTCAACGGGGTGGAGCTCTGCTCCGGGTCGATACGCATAAGCGACTATAAGCTTCAGGCGAAGATGTTCGAGGCTCTGGGGCTTACAAAAGAGGAGATAGAGGCAAAGTTTGGTTTTCTTGTGGATGCATATCGCTTTGGCGCGCCGCCGCATGGCGGAGTTGGAATTGGTCTTGACAGGCTGACGATGATAATGTGCGGAGCGGATAGCCTGCGGGATGTAATTGCTTTCCCAAAGGTGCAGAACGCAAGCGAGCTGATGAGCGAATGTCCGTCATATGTAGATGACAAGCAGCTGGAGGAGCTGCACATAAAGGTAGATACAGACAAATGAGTAAAGATGGCTGCCTTCCATGGCAGCCATCTTTTTTGAGCATGGATGAGGCAGACGGGTAATAACACGGCTGCTGTTTATGATAAACATGGAGTTTTGCTTAATTTATAAAGTTTATCAACCGTGGGGAATTTTTTAATAAAAACTTGTACATTTTTATATGGTATTTGTAGTGGAAAAGAGGAAAAAAAGTGATATAATAGCTTACGGTGTGTGAAAAGCGCTGTTTTATAGTGTATAATGGAGGAAAGTATAATGCCGTCATACAAGCCGCTTGTTTGTGAGTATAGGGGAGAGCTTATCGACCTTACTCACCAGGGATATATCTGCATAGTCGATGAAAATTCCAATGTGATTTTTAGTGTTGGCAGCCCAGATGAAAAGGTGTTTTACCGCTCTTCGTCAAAGCCGATACAGGCGCTTCCGCTTATAGCGCGCGGCTTGGACAGGGAATATGGACTGACGGAGGAGGAAACGGCAATTTTTGCCGCGTCACATGCCGGGGAGAAATTTCACATTGCAGCCCTTGAATCGATAGCGGAAAAGGCTGGGCTGACAGAGGACATGTGGATAATGAAGCCGACTGTTCCGGTATCAAAGGCGGCAAATGAGGAGCGCATACGCGAGGGCAAGGCACCGAGGAAATTTTACCACAACTGCGCCGGCAAGCATGCCGCGCTGATTATCACGCAGCGTGCGCTTGGTGGGGAGATTGAGGATTACTGGAAGCTCGATTCAAAGGTGCAGCAGGAGGTGCTGCGCACAGTTGCTTTGATGAGCGAATGCCGCGAGGAGGATATAACAGTCGGGATTGATGGCTGTGGGGTGCCGGTGTTTGCGGTTGGGATGAAAAACATTGCGGCAGCCTTCAAAAATCTTGCCTGCCTGGACACGATAAAGGATGAAGGGCTGCGCCGGGCAGCGGAGACATTTGTCCCCAGAATGAATAAATATAGCCATATGATACGTGGGACAGGTTATCTCTGCTCGATAATCAATCAGGACAGCAACATCGTTGCGAAGGGGGGAGCTGCCGGGGTATATGGCTGCGGGCTCAAAAAAGAGCGGCTTGGGATATCGATGAAGCTGGCGGATGGCTGCGAAGATGTGTGGCCGTTTATACTGTCTGAAATATTTAAGGCGATAGGATATGAAAACGGGGAGACAATAGAAAAGCTGGATGCCTTGCATGGTCCTAATATATATAATGATAATGACACGCTGGTGGGGCATTGGGAACCGATGTTTAAGGTGGAAATTAAAAGATAGAGTTAAAAAGCGGGACTAAACGTCCCGCTTTTTTATTAATCTTCAATTCTTCCCTCACTCGATGCAAGGCGATATAGTATCAGCACTGCCTGCTCGATGGTGGTGCTGTCCTTCGGAGCAAAGCGCCCATCGTCGTAGCCGCCGGTTATGCCGGCCGAGGATATGCGGAGAACAGAGGCGACAGCCCAAGAGGATATTTGGCTCTCATCAGGGAAAGAGGGAGTGGCAATCTGATTTGGCGCATAGCCTATCCTGTCGCACAGGCGGTGCAGCATAACACATATCTCCTCCCGGGTTATCTGTTCGTCAGGACAGAAGAGCCCATCATACCTGCCTGAAACAATACCGAGAGCGTACGCTTGGATGACATATATATCGTTTGTATCGGTGAAAGGATTTTGTATCGTGTCAGCGTGAGAGCCTCCGATAGAATTGTAGAAAGAGACGACAAGCTCACAGAAGAGGCTGCGAGTTATGGGCTGGGAATACACTGTGTCATATGGTAGCGGGGAGAGCAGTCCCAGCTCGTCAGCGGCTGATAGTGAATCGAGAGCCCAGGCGGAAGCTCCGATATATGCGGTGCTTGAAAGATATGTCACACCATCATAAAATATAGCATACAACCCTCCGCTTTTGACAGGTATAAGACCAGATGCAGAGGTGCTGGCGGAGGGAGCTGCTGGTACGAAGATACCGTCGCGATATATGACACCTGAAACACCATCGAGCACAGCCTTTGCAGTTGCGCCATGGAAGGGAGATACGCTGGCAAAGCGGCAGGGTATCACGAGGTCTCCGGAGGTGTTTACAAAGCCGTGCTTGCCGCCGGAGCTGACCTGGGCAAGCCCTCCCGAGAAGATACCTGCGCTGTCAAAGGAGGCGGGGATCACCGTCTGTCCGGAAGTATTTATATATCCGAACTTACCGTTTATCTGCACGGCAGCAAGCTTTTCGCTGAACTGACCTACGTACTGCCAGATATTGTCCTGAATTATCCTGCCATCGATGCCCGCTATCGCATAGCTGTTCCCCTTTTTCAAAACTGCCATATTTTCAGAGCAGCTCAATACCTCCCAGCCTGAGGAATGGGAAACAATGTATTTACCTGTTGGGTCGATTATGCCGCTGCCCGACGCTGTGTTTACAGCAGCAATGCTGCCCGAAAAAATAAACGAATCTGTATATAGGAAATCTATAACTACTTTACCGGAGCTGTCAATAGCGCCCCACATGTTGCCAAGCCGCACTGAGGCAAGTCCTCCTGAAAACCCGGTGGCTCCATCGTATGAATAGGGGATAACGAGGTTAAAATCTTCGTCAATAAATCCCCATAGACCATCCTTTTTTACAGCGCAGAACCCTCCAGAAAAGCTTCCGGAGTCCTCAAACTGGAAATCACAGAGAATATTCCCCTTTTTGTCGATAAATCCCCATAGACCGACTCGCTTAACGGCAGCAACGCCGCCAATAAAATATGAGCAGTAATCGTATTCAAATGGGACCGCGGTTTCACCGAGAGAGTTAATAAAGCCCCAGCGTCCACTTTTGTCGGCAGCAGCAACAAAGCCCTCTGAGGCGGAGTTCATCGCTGTATATTCGTAGCCAGTCAGCAGCCTTCCGCGCCCAAAGGAGGGCTCGACCACAGGCGAACTGTCCACAGCAAAGGCGCATAAGGTGGACAGTATGACTATAGCCAGGATAAGGCTTGTTATTGATCTTTTCATAGTAAACTCCAATCTTTTCGCAGTGTAGATATGAAATTACTCCGTACGGCAAGTTAGTAAAGCGAAAGTAACAGTTTTTTGCCAACACGGCAGTCAGTATAACACAATCTTGCCCAAAAAGCAAGTTTTCCAAACATTGGAGAGAACTTAAGCGTATAAAATAGGAAAAAGGGGAGAAAAATTCCCCGCCGGGGCGGGGAAAAGATTATTCAATGTCATATAGACCACTGCCAAGTAGAAGCCATCCAGAGATGCTTTCTAACTCAGAAAAGGTATTTCCGGTGGGCACAGACTCGAGGGAATCTATCAGCTCGGAGATTTCGTCCGCAGTCTCAGATCCGTCCAGGGTCACCGCTACTACTGCATCAGATATTTCCGCAGCTTCCAGAGCCGGAATAAACGGTTCGTCTGTTGATGCATCATTCTCTGGGCGGGTAAAATACAGCCTGTTAGAGAGATTTGCTAGGGTGGAAAGCTCTTGCCCGCTGCCATCGATATCTGAGTAGACAATGTCTCCATCGAGCATCACAGAAAGGGTACCTCCTGCATCGACCACAGACCTGCCTGCCATATCGAGAAAGGAGGAAATTGCTTCTTCCCGCGATATTGTGGCTTCGTCCTCATAATATAGCAGGTTTGTTTTGCCGACTGTGGGAAACTGCACGTGATCGAGCAATATTTCGTCGAAGCCGAGCTCGCATAGCTCTGCGGAAACAGAGGATATATATTCGCAGGCGCTTTGGCTGTACGGGTCAAGCCATGTGTGATAATTATAATCGAGCCATATCACTCCAGAACGCACATGTACGGAGGAATATTGTATTTTCCGTGGCACAATATTATCTTTAAATGCGGATACGCGGGCAATCAGATGGAGCCCAGCGTCCTTAAGAGAGGCAATAGAAGAGCGGACGCTCTCGTCATCTTCAGGGTTTACCCCTGCTGTTACGGCAAAGTCGGTCTCTGAAATATAAGCAAGCGTCCCGTCGTCGTGTTTCATGTCAATGACAACGGCGTTAATAGAGCCATTTGCAGCAAGCTCAAGAGCTGTTTCGAGAGCTTCGCTGTTTGTTGCATCAGGGAGATAAATGCTGCGGAGGTATGCAGAGCCTTCGATGGGTTCTTCCGGCAGGGTTGTAGCCTCGGACGAGGGGACGGTTTCACTTGAGCTCTCGGTGGATGGAACGATTATCAGGGCAGGAGGGTCTGTCTGTTCCTCCTGCTGGTCAAAAAGCTTTGCCAACAGCCCTCCGTCGGAGGAAAACAGCAAGCGGTTTCCCGCAAATATCACTGCCGCCGCGGCAAATATAATGATGAGAACAAATAGAAAACGGCTCCTAAAGCTGTTTCTGCCGCGATAGTTGCTGTAACCGCGAATTTTTATCACCCCTTTTGTTTTTATCTTGCACATTTATTTAAAAATATAATCTGAAATATAAAATAAAAGCCGCTGCTGCGGCTTTTATTTTATTACGAATTTGCTGCTTTGTCAACCGAGCTGACATGCGGGGTACGGTCGAGGTTGGCATCTGAAATAAGATGACGCGGACATTTTAGCGCACACTCACCGCAGCCGATACACTTGTCATAATCGATAACGGCGAGGTTGTCAACTACATGTATTGCATCGTGCTGGCAGGTGCGCTCACATATCTTACATCCAAGGCAGCCTATGTTGCATATTTTGCGAAGGACCGCACCGCGTTCGTGTGACGAGCACGCCACGTTGACATCGGCATAGTAAGGGACTGGATGGATTATCTGCTTAGGGCATGCTTCTACGCATCTCAGGCAACCGGTGCATTTTTCATGATCCACCTTTGCAACCCCGTTTTGTATGCTGAGAGCGCCAAACATACATGCGCTTACGCAGCTTCCAAGACCAATACAGCCATATGCACATTCTGTCGGACCGCCGGCGATTTTCATTGCGGCGTGGCAGTCCTTGAGACCGAGATACTGATATTTCTTTACCGCGTTGTTTCCGCCGGAGCAGTTTACAAAGGCGGAAAGACGAGTATTTTTGTTCATTTCAAGACCGAGCAGAGCAGCGATTTTTTCAGCAGAAGCCTCGCCTCCCACAGGGCAGGCATTCGGCGGAGCCTTCCCGTCTATGATCGCCTGTGCGCATGTAGAGCATCCGGCAAAGCCACAGCCGCCACAGTTTGCGCCGGGCAGGGCGTCCATCACGGGCTCAAGAAGCTCGTTTTTTTCGACCTCAAATACCTTTGAAGCCACAGCGAGTATCAGCCCAAAAACAGCCCCCAGTACACCCAAAACCAGTACCGCGCTAATTATACTGTTCATTTGAACACCTCCAGACCGGAAAATCCCATAAATGATATAGCAAGTAGCGCTGCCGTGATAAGGGCGATGGGAAATCCTTCAAACGACTTTGGATACTCTGCAAATTCGAGCCGTTCACGGATCGATGCAAACAGCATCAACGCAAGCGAAAAGCCCACAGCGGCGGCAGTGCCATTTATAACTGCCTCAATGAAATTATAGCCGGACTGGACATTGAGAAGCGCAACGCCTAGCACGGCGCAGTTTGTCGTGATGAGAGGGAGGTATATCCCCAGCGACTGGTAAAGCGCCGGCATTGCCTTCTGTAAAAACATTTCGACAAACTGGACAAGAGCCGCAATAACCAGTATAAAAGCAACCGTCTGCATAAACTGAAGCCCGAGCCTTTCAAGCAGAAAGTTATTTACAAGCCACGTAACAGCCGAAGCGACTGCCATGACAAATATGACTGCCATGCTCATTCCGAAAGCGGTGTCGGTTTTTTTGGAGACGCCGAGGAAAGGACATATGCCAAGGAACTGTACAAGGATATAGTTTTCTACCAGTATAGCTCCGAGCGCGATCGAAAAAAGAGAAGTAAAACTCATTTCGAGCTGCCTCCTTTCTCTTTAGAGCGGTTAGATATCTTCTGCATTGCGGCAATGACGCAGCCCAGCGTGAGGAAGCCGCCCACAGGCATTATCATCAGCAGCGCGGGCTGATATACGCCAAAGGTGATATCAATACCAAGGAAACTGCCGTTGCCAAGTATCTCGCGGATGGTAGACATTATAAACAGCGCGAATGTAAACCCTATACCCATCGAAAGCCCGTCTATTGCAGAGCGGAAGGGACCGTTTTTAGAGGCGAATGCCTCTGCCCGGGCAAGGATTATGCAGTTGACAACTATAAGGGGTATAAAGATACCAAGTGAATTTGATATGTCAGGCAGAAAGGCCTGCAAAAGCATGTCTATCGCAGAGACAAAGCCTGCAACGATAACTATGTATGAGGCTATTCTTATCTGGTTTGGTATCACTTTACGGAGAAGCGAAATTACCACGTTTGAGCAGATGAGGACGATAGTGGTGGACACTCCCATGCCAAGCCCGTTGATGACGGAAGTTGTCGTGGCAAGAGTGGAGCACATGCCAAGAAGAAGGACAAGCACAGGGTTCTGATACCATATTCCGTTTTTAAATTGCTGTATAGTTTCTTTCATTGTGCTCACTCCCCTCTGTTTATGGCATCTGCCGCCGCGTCGAGCGCAGTGTTAACGCCAAGTGTCACAGCCTTTGAGGTGATTGTCGCGGCAGAAATGGCATCTATCGAGCCTTCGCCAGAAGAGCCGACCTCGAAAGGAGCAGAGTCACCCCTGCCGACAAACTGGTTGAGGAAATCAGGTTCCTGTGCCCGGGTACCAAGACCGGGAGTCTCAGACATGGATATTATCGAGATACCTGTCACCTTGTAGCCCATATCCACTCCTACAATCATTGATATTTCGCCGCCAAAGCCGGACGGCGCAACTTCAACGCAGAAACCGGCAAGCTCGCCCTCTCTCATCGCGTAATAGACAGTAGAATCCTCGTTTTCAATCGTCTTTGACTCGTCTATCGTCGTGTCTGGCATAACCTCTGCCATTGCCGCGTTTTTAGCTTCCAGCTCAAGCTGCGCTATCCGGTCAACAGTCACAGCGTTTACCCCCGCAAGCATCAGTGCCACTATTGCCGTTATGATAAACAGGGTGAGCGTAAGCCTGACGATATATCTGGAATTTGATGTGATGATGTTCATTTCTTTTCAGCCGCCTTTCTCGCAAAGCGGTTAACGCCATAACGGCGCGGGCGGGAAGCCCTGTCGATAACCCACACGCATGCGTTCATAATGAGTATTGAATAGCTCACACCTTCGGCGTAGGAGCCGAAATAACGGATAAATACGGTGAGCAGTCCGCATCCTATGCCAAATATGACCTGCCCTTTTTTTGTAACAGGGGAGGTAGAATAGTCGGTGGCCATGAATATGGCACCAAGTATAAGCCCGCCTGAAAGGACGTTGTAGAGCATCCAGTCGAGGTTGCTCACCTCGCCTCGAGGGAAGATAAATGTCAGCAGAGCCACCGTGCCTATGTAGCAGAGCGGTATCCGGGGTGTTATGACCTTTCTCAGCACCAGATATACCCCACCAAGCAAAAGGACTACGGCAGAAGTCTCGCCAAGACAGCCACCGTGCTGCCCCAGGAAGAGCTCGAGAATAGAGTAGTCGGGCAGGGTACCGTTTTTCAGGGCGACAAGAGGTGTAGCGGAGGTGACGGTATCCGCCGTCGAGCCCCATAGTGGTGCTTTCTCAAAGACAGCGGGCCATTTGCTCATCAGCGCCGGCCATGAAAAAAGGAAAGCTCTTGCCGCAAGAGCGGGGTTCATAAAGTTCATGCCGATCCCGCCATATAGCTGCTTGACAATAACTATTGCAAATACAGCGCCCACTATGCACATCCAGTACGGAGCGGAGGAGGGCAGGTTAAAGGCGAGAAGTATTCCGGTAACTACAGCGCTGAGGTCGCCGATGGAAGATGATTTTTTCATAAGCTTGCGGTAGAGGTATTCTGCGGCGACAGCGGCGGCGACAGTCACAAGAGTGATTGTCAGGGCGCGCAAGCCAAAGAAGAATATAGATACCACAAGCGCGGGAACAAGCGCGATTATCACATCGAGCATTATCGAGCGGGTGTCCTCCGTTGTCCCGACATGAGGGGAGGAGGAAACTATTAGCTGTTTATCGATAGCCATCAGTTTGCTCCTTTCTTTTTGTATTCCGCAAGCCGTGCCTTTGCCACGCGGCAGGTCTGCGTGAGGAAGAGCCGCCCAGGACATACGTATGCGCACGAGCCGCACTCTATACAGTCTGAGACGTTGAGCTTTTCAAGCTCGTCATACCGCTCCTTTTCATAGTACATGCGGATATAGATTGGCATGAGGTTCATCGGGCATACAGAAACGCAGCGCCCACAGCGGATGCACTGTGGCTCGGCAACCGATGTGTCCTCGTTTCCACAGAAGGAGAGGATAGAGTTCGAGCTTTTTATTATCGGAAGGTCTACGCCCTGTAAGGCGCTTCCCATCATGGGTCCTCCCGCGATTATCTTGTATGGCTCCTCCTTAAATCCGCCGCACGCTGTCACAAGGTCGGAGACCATTGTGCCAACGGGGCAGCGCAGGTTTTTCGGGTTTGCAATGGCAGAACCGGAAACTGTGACTACGCGGCTGACAAGGGGCATACCGGTCGTGACGGCCTGATATATCGCAGCGCATGTGTCGGGATTAAACACCGCGCAGCCAACGGCAGCCGGCAGCCCTCCGGGTGGAACCTCGCGCTTTGTCAGCGAATATATAAGCTGTTTTTCGCCGCCTTGAGGATATTTTGTTTTGAGGGTCTTGATTTTAATTCCACCCCCGCCGGAGGGCAGTGCCTTTTCGAGGGAGGGTATGGCATCGAGCTTGTTGGATTCTATCCCGATGACGGCGGAGGACAACCCAAATGCCTTCATAAGGATGCGTATGCCTCCGATTATTTCCTCCGGAGTTTCAATCATGGCGCGGTAATTTGAAGTGATGTATGGCTCACATTCGGCGCAGTTTATTATCAATGTGTCGACCTTGCCGAGCCCCGAGCTTATCTTTACATGGGTGGGGAAACCTGCTCCGCCAAGACCCACGATGCCGGCATTGCGTACAATGGAGATTATGTCCTCTGGCGACAGCGACTCAAACGAGCCCTTCGGGCAGACAGACTGGTCGATGGTATTTTCATAGTCATTTGCTATAACTACCGACATGACGCGCGATCCGTTTGGATGAAGGCGCGGCTCGACTGCCGTTACAGTGCCTGAGACTGAAGCGTGTATCGGGGCTGACAGTGGCGCAGAGCTGTCCCCGATGACAGTGCCTATCTTCACTGTATCGCCCACAGAGACTGTCGGAGTACATGGAGCCCCGATGTGCATTGACATCGGAATAACGACGGTCTCTGGCGGGGCGAGGTTTTCGATAGGCTTCTTTTTTGTGGCGTCCTTTCGGTCGTCCGGGTGTATTCCGCCACGGAAGGTAAGAGCCATTTTGTTCACCTCTTTAAGTAATTTGCAGGCGCATATGCACTGCAAGATAAAATATGTTAAAAAATTGACAAAAAATGCAGTAAAATTTAAAAACCATTGGTTATTATAACATATATTAACGCTAATTGTAATAGGTTTAGGCGAATAAAAGATAAAAAATATTGGGAATAGGAAGATATAGCTCTACAAATAGCAAAATTTGTAAAATATTGTGTGCTTTTGAGGTAAAGATGGCGCGGGATTATATCTTCCGCGCTATATTGTTGCGGTGACGCTCGACCAGCCATCGTCTGAAAGGGTTTCGAGCACCGTAAATCCACCCTTATTAAGTGCAGCCAGCACATCGCCGAGCCTTCCCTCGATTATACCTGACGAAATAAATATCCCTCCGGGCTTTATCATCCGCCTTACGATGTCGGGAAGCTGCACTATTACATCAGCAATAATATTTGCCAGCACTATGTCATATACCTTGTTGCCCATCCTTTCGGCAAGCGACATGTCTGTGAGTATGTTGCCAGCATATGTGCAAAGCCTGTCGCGCCCTATACCGTTGAGCTCAGCGTTCCGCTGTGTCACTTCGGCAGCGTTTGGGTCGATGTCAACGGCATCTGCAAAGCTCCCCCCCATAAGTAGCCCGCATATAGCCAGTATCCCACTGCCGCAGCCCAGATCGATAATAGAGTCGCCCGGTTTTATTCTCTTTTCGAGGCACTCGAGAGCAAGCCGGGTGGAGGCATGAGTGCCGGTGCCAAAGGACATGCCGGGGTTGTTGATAAAAACAGCCCTATCTGTCTGTGGGATATCCTCCCACTGCGGGACTATCAGCAGCTTTTTGCCTATGGGTGTGGGGTGATAGTACTGTTTCCAGTTGCTCTCCCAATCCTCTGGATGTATGGTGTTTACAGTGATTTCCAGAGAGCCGAGATCCGCATCCGGCATTGCGGCTTTTAGAGCGGAGATCTCGGAGCGGAGAAGCGACAGTGTATCCCATCCTGAGGGATTGTCGGATAGGTAGACTTTTACCTTTGTCGCCCCTCTCTTCTGTTCTACCAGAGATTCGTCTACATAGTCCCAGTACTGGCGGTTATTTTCGAGGAAGTCCTCAAAATCCTCAAAGTCCTCTATCTGCATCCCCTCTATACCGAGGGCGATAATCCTTGCACATACGGGATCTATGCCATCCGAAGTAGTTTCAATAGACACATCGAGCCAATTTATATTATCCATTCATTTTCACCTCTGTCATATACTATGTATATTATTTAACCCTAAAAAAATAGAAACTGCAAGAGTAATTTTCGGACAGGCAGGCGCATAGGTATTTTACAGATGCAAAGGAGGGGAAAATTTTGAGACGAATAATAGCAATGGCGCTTGTGGTGGCAACAGTGATGTTTATCCTGCCGGTGTTTGCTGTAAGAGACGAGCCGTTGATAAAGCTTCCGGAGAGGGAGAGTGAGGAAAGCTCTGCTTCAAGGCAGGAAAGCGAGGCGACCGAGGCGAGCACGGCAGAAGTGACAAGTGTGCAGGCAGACGCAGTGCGGGAGACAGAAGGCAGTGCGGACAGCGAGGTGATTGTACGCGTCAGCATGCCTGACGGGGTAAAGGAGATGACGCTTGCAGAATATTTGCCGGGAGTCGTAGCAGCGGAGATGCCATCAGACTTTCCACAGGAGGCGCTGAGGGCGCAGGCGGTTGCGGCGCGTACGTTTACATATCGTAGGATGCTCGATTCGTTGGAGGGGAAGGGCGCGCATGAGGATGCGGATGTCTGTACCGATTCCTCGCATTGTAAGGCATATACTGCCGAAGCAGTCGGAGAGGAGGCACGCACGGCCGTGAGCGATACTGATGGGCTTGTAGTGCTTTATTCGGAGGAACCGATACTTGCCGTGTTTCACTCCACATCGAGCGGACAGACGGAAAACTCGGAGGACGTATGGGGAAGCGAAGTGCCATATCTCAGGAGCGTTGACAGCCCAGGGGAGGAGGAATCTCCAAACTATACTGGGGAGGTGCGCATGACGCAAGAGGAATTTAAGGAGAAATTCCTTGAGGTTTTTGCAGAGGCGGATTTTTCAGGAGTGGCTGAGGTGTGGGCAAAAAATATTGTTCGCTCCGACAGTGGCGGAGTGATTACAATGCAGATAGGGGGAGTTGAGATAAGCGGGAGCACCGTCCGAAGCATATACGGGCTGCTCTCAGCAAACTTTACCCTTACAGTGGATGGGAACGATATGGTTTTTAAAACATATGGGTATGGACATGGTGTTGGAATGAGCCAATATGGGGCAAGAGCGCGTGCGCTTGAAGGATTGAGCTTTGAGGAGATACTTGAGTGGTATTATACGGGCACCTCAGTTGGAAAATATAACTTGAATAATAAATAAAAGGTCAGGCGCAGTATTGCGCCTGACCTTTTATTTTAAATGTCAAAAGAGGTTACCGTATAAAGTTTGTCATTGGTCCTGTTAGTGGTTGGGGCATCTGGATGTTGCTTGCGTGTTTGCACTTTATCAGATATGCCATGTTGTTTGCAAGCGTGCGTAGCGTACGAACTCCCTCCTCGTCCTTGTAGACCTCCTCGGGGGTATTGCCGTGTATCTGATTCCAGTATGATGAGGAGACGACGGGCATCTGGGAAATGGTAAAATATTTGTTGAGCTGGTCAAAGGTGGCGCTTGCTCCGCCGCGTCGGCAGCTGACTATACATGCTCCAAATTTAAGACGAAGATACTCCTTTGGTATGCTATAAAACAGCCGGTCTAAAAAAGAGGTTACAGCGCCGGTGGCGGAGGCATAATGGACAGCGGAACCAATAATGATACCATCAGCGTCTTTCATAGCCTCTGCAACTGTATTTACAAGGTCATCGTTGTGTATGCATTTTCCTGTTTTTTTGCAGGCAAGACAAGCGGTACAGCCGATAACTGGCTTGTTGCCGACCTGATATATCGTTGAATCAATCCCGTTTTCTGCGAGCTGTTCCTTAATGATGCTGAGACCGGTATAGGTGCATCCGTTAGCTCTGGGGCTACCGTTTATCAAAATAACGTTCATAATTTCCTCCTTTGTCTATGATTAGTATTTTAGGATAAAAACAGTATAAAATATTGAGCGCACTCCATGTCAACCTATTAAAAAATATTTCTAGATATCCCATGGGTCGTCCTTGGAATTATATTTTTGCTGCTGATATCCGTCGCTCGGATCACAGTTTCCAGCGTCATCTTCACCGGTTACAGCCTTGGCAGAATTTTCGCCCGTATATCCGGAAGAGAGTTCATCCTCCTGGCTATCCCGCCTGTTGCCTGCGATTATGAGCGCGAAAAATACGATGGAGAGAACGGCGGAAACGCCGAATACTATCTGAGTTACCGTTCGGCTGTTTCTTGCAGCCTGCATTACAGCGGGAGAGAAAATACCGTCTACTTCTTCTTCGGTAACGTCGAATGTGGTGGTGAGATCCTCGATAAGGGCGCTATACGCCCAGTCGATCTGTGTGCTATTTTCATCCGATGGATACTGGAGAATATAGGTGACATCATATTCATCAGCCGGCATCTCTGAAGAACCGCTGAAATTTGTAATGAAGAAGGGTATCCACCTGTCCCCTACAAAGCCGCACATCAGCCAGTCGGTCGGTGAGTTTTCATCGTTTGTGTAGAGATACATTGACGAGCAGGTGACCATATCAAAGGTGACCTCGATATATGGACGATATATGTTGCCCGACTGTTCAAACACAGCCTCTACCGTGTCCGGATCGTTTGTATGCCGGACGACAAACAGGGAGGTGCCCGCCCTTGCAATGCATGACGCGGCGATAAGCAGGCATATTATCATAGGAATAAGTTTCTTTTTCATACTTTATGCTCTCGCAACGCCTGAGCGGCGGGCTGCCTGTGCAACTGCCTTTCCCACGTTTTCCCCCACACCTTCATCAAACGCGCCTGGTATGACACATTCTGGTGAGAGTTTATCTTCCGGGACCATTTCCGCAAGAGCGTATGCTGCGGCAAGCTTCATTTCCTCGTTTATATCGCTTGCGCGGCAGTCGAGAGCGCCGCGGAATATGCCGGGAAAGGCGAGGACGTTGTTTATCTGATTTTTATAGTCGGAGCGACCGGTACCCACAATGAAAGCCCCGGCGGCAAGCGCTTCCTCCGGCATTATTTCAGGTACAGGGTTTGCCATGGCAAAAACTATTGACTTATCGTTCATGCTCTTTATCATTTCTCCGGTAACAAGATTTGGAGCTGAAACGCCAACAAATATGTCAGCGCCCTTCAGACCGTCAGCAATTGTGCCTTTGACTTTGTTTGGGTTTGTGAGCTTTGCTATCTCCTGCCTTGCCTTAGAGAGGTTAGGATCTCCGTCCCAGAGAAGCCCCTCGCGGTCGTTCATGATTATCTCGCCTATGCCAAGGGAGAGCATAAACTTTGCAATAGCAGTGCCGGCAGCGCCCGCTCCGGAAATCACCATGCGGCAGTCCTCGACCTTTTTTCCGGCGAGCTTTAGCGAATTGATTATCGCTCCGCCAACAACGACGGCGGTGCCATGTTGGTCGTCGTGAAAAACCGGAATGTCGCATATTTCCTTTAGGCGGCGCTCTATCTCAAAGCAGTCAGGGGCGGCGATATCCTCGAGGTTTATCCCACCAAAGCTGCCCGCAAGCAGGGAGACCGTGCGGACTATTTCGTCTATGTCCTTTGAGCGGATACAGAGCGGGATTGCGTCAACGCCGGCAAATTCCTTAAAAAGCAGGCACTTGCCCTCCATCACGGGCATACCGGCTTCGGGACCTATGTCGCCAAGCCCCAACACAGCGGTACCATTTGTGATAACGGCAACGGTGTTCCAGCGGCGGGTGAGGTCATATGATTTGTTTATATCTTTCTGTATCTCAAGACATGGCTCTGCCACCCCGGGAGTATATGCCACAGCAAGCTCGGCAGCGTTTTTAGCAGATGCGCGCGGGGTGATTTCTATCTTCCCTCGCCATTCATAGTGCTTTTTCAGGGCAAGTTCTTTTGTGTCCATAAACATTCCTCCGTATGTAAAATGGAAATTATGTGCTTTGAGACAGATATATTTGGATTAAAGCATTTTGCGGATAATGTCGCCCTCGAGCCATCTGTATATGTTTTCAAAGACCATCTCTGCCCTGCGCTCTATCGATTCCTTTGTGGCAAAGCCGATGTGAGGGGTGGCGACAACGTTCTTTGCCGTCAGCAGGGGGTGGTCACCGGGGAGGGGCGGCTCGGTCTCGAATACGTCTATTCCGGCAGCGCCTATCTTTCCGGAGTTGAGTGCGTCAGCCAGTGCCTCGCTGTCGACTACAGCGCCGCGCGAAGTGTTTATAAGTATTGAATTTGGCTTCATCAGAGCAATTTTTTCGCGGCTTATCAGCTTTTCAGTTGCCGGAGTGAGAGGTGTATGGACGGATATGATGTCGCTTTGCTGCATAAGCTCGTCGAGAGTGACGTATTTTATCCCGATTTCCTCGGCACGCGGGCGGACGCTGCGGCTGTAGCCCAAAAGCTTGCAGCCAAAGGCCTTGAATATCTCTGCCGTATGGCAGCCTATCGAGCCGGTACCGACGATGCCAACCGTCTTGCCAGAAAGCTCAAAGCCGACCAGACCATCTTTTGTTTTGCCGTTTCTGATAGCAGAGTTGCAGGCAGAGATATTGCGCAGGCAGTCGAGCGTGAGCCCCACGGCAAGCTCTGCCACCGCATCGTCGCAGTACCCTCCGGCGTTGGAGATATGTATCCCGCGCTCAAGGCAGACGTCGGTGCCCACATGGTCGATCCCGACGAATGCGACGGATATGTATTTAAGATTTTTTGCAGCGGCTATCACCTCTGACGGAAGCGGACTGTTTGCAATTATCAGCACATCAGCGTCGGCACACCTCTCCTTGAGCTTTTCAATGTCCTTTTCAACGCTGTCATAAGCTTTAAATTCGTGCCCGGCGGCGACAAGACCGGAAGACAGTTTTTCGATTACGTCTGTGCCCACACCAAGCGGCTCGAGCATTGTGATTTTCATTTTTTTCTCCTCCTTGATTATTTATGTTATATCAGGGTTTCCATATTGCGATACATAGTCTGCTATCAGAAGGTCAACAACCATGCCATAGCTCTTCACCCCATCCGATTGGTTCATTGCCTTGAGATAGGTGTTATTTACCGAGGTAGCGGCAGTCTTTATCTCCCCCTCGAACTGCTGCCAGTAGGAGTTTCTCTGGTGGAGATCATATGTCACTGTGCTGTCAAGAGTGTCCCAGAGGGCAAAGGCAGCCTCGCTATCCTCGGCATATAGCGCGTTATAGCAATATACAAAGGCGTTGAGATATGCGGCATAGTTGAATTCTGGGTCTGAAACCGACCGGCAAACAAGAAATGCGGCAAAGTTTGCCTCGTTTTCGGGGTTTACGCCGGCGGAGTGGGCAAGCTCATGCGCAATGGTAAATGGTATGCCGGGGTCGGGCACGTCGATATTTATATTTGCCTCGCCCGTGTATGGTACAAACATACCCGTTAGCCCAAGATAAGACATACCCCGGCTTAGTAGCACTGGCTTTGCCAGTGCGGGTGAAAATCCTTCAAAGCATGGATATTGCAGGGAAAGAGACTCCCACCCGAGCCTTGCTTTTTCACAAAGCTCATCAAAATCTGAAAAAACAGCAGTTCCGTTTTCGTCGCGCGTGATCTCGTGCGAAAGCCCGTTTGCCTTTTCAGCAAAGCTGCCCGCCACGGTTTTGAGCGTCTCAAGCGAATATTTTTCAACAGTCAGCCCCAGCCTGTCTGCCAGCGGTACCGAATAGTAATTTAGCCCCCAGCTCAGATAGAATATAAAGAAGAGGGCTGAAATTATCATTGCAGCATTTGCAAATACGGCAAATATTGCCATTGGATGGACCTTTTTAAATATTATGCGAAGCAGCGTGGATATTATGTAAACAAGAGCTGCGAGGATACCAGAGTATATCAGTATCTCAGCAAGAGAAAATGGGAATATGCCGCTTATACCAGAGCTTATGCGCATGAGAGCGCGTGAGAAAGGGCTGAATACCGACGAGACCCATTCAGCATGGCGCGACGCGAAGGTTACAGCGATAAATATTGTGGCTGCGATAGCCGCGGCAATAATCAACCTGATAATGCCACGGCGGAAATATTTGTTTCCTTTCATATTTGTCTCCGGTTATACTGGGTTCAAGTGGGCAGAAAGCGGCAAATAAGCCCTGCGTTACATCTTATTATATATAATATACAGTATTTTTGCAACCTATGGTATGGTAATTTGAGGGTCAGCTGTCAAGGGCATCTAGTGCCATTACAATGATGCTGTTTGAGAGCAGGAAGCCCCTGTCTGTGAGCCGCCAGCTCCCGTCAAACGAGGTAAGCTGCTTTGGCTCAAGGCTCTTCATTACCCGCTCGATACCGTCAAACGGAAGGGAAAACCTCCGGGAAAACTCTTCTCCGTCTATCCCCTTTGAGGTGCGAAGCCGGAGCATTATATATTCGGCTGCGCGCTCGCCGGGAGATATTTCCTCGTGTTCGTCAAGTATGCTGCCCCCGTTTTCAATGCCTTCGACATAGCCGGTTAGATCGCGTATGTTTGAATAGCGTAGCCCAAAGCAGTCGGAGTGCGCCGCAGGACCAAAGCCAATATATGGGTCGAGGTTCCAGTATTTGAGATTGTGCCTCGATTCAAAGCCCGGCTTTGACCAGTTGGATATCTCATAGTGGATATATCCAGCTGAACGGAGAAGCTCGCACACGAGCAGGTACATGTCTGCCTGGGTGTCGTCATCTGGAAGGGAGATATCCGCAAGCCTGCGCTGGAGCGGGGTACCTTCCTCTACTTTCAGCCCATAGCAGGATATGTGCTCGGGGGCAAGGGAAACTGCTTCGGCAAGGCTTTCGCGCAGGCTCTGCATGTCCTGCCCTTCGATGCCGTACATAAGGTCGAGGCTGATGTTTGAAAACCCGGCGGAGCGCGCCTCTGAGATGGCGCGCTTTGCATCTGAGGCACTGTGGAGCCTGCCGAGTTTTTTCAGCTCGCTGTCGGAAAAAGACTGCACACCGAAAGACAGCCGGTTAAAGCCCGCCCGAAAGAGCCTTGAAAGCAGCTTTTTGTCGGTGGATTCGGGATTGAGCTCGGAGGTTATTTCACAATCCGGCGTTACAGAATATTTCTTTTTTACTGTTTTCAGAACAGATTCGAGGTTGCGGCTGCCGATAAGACCGGGAGTACCGCCTCCAAAATATATTGTGTCAACATTGGAGAGAATCTGGGGAGCAGCTTCCGAAATATGCCGGATAAGCGCGGACACATAGCGACCGATAAGCTCATCCGCCCCGGCAAGTGAATAAAAGTCACAGTAGTCGCATTTCCTGCGGCAAAATGGTATGTGTATATACATTCCGAGCGGACGTCTGTCTGTGGTGAAGCTGTGGCTGGGGGATGGGGTTTTGATTTTTTTTCGCATAATACCTCCTGAATAAAGGCGGGAAATCAGTTGAACCAGATGGGTTTGTGGCATGTATTGAAAATATGGCAGTGGCGTGCTATAATAAGCACAGGCTAACTGTATATGGAATAACACGATATGAAAGGGGCAGCATAAATGATACTTTTTAAAAACAAAGGACGGGAAAATACGGCTGAGACGGTAAAGCTTGCAGTTGAGCGGGCAAAGGACGCGGGGCTTGACATAGTAGTTGCCTCATCGCGCGGAGGGAGCGCGGACGCGGTGCTTGCGGAAGCGGAGAGAGCAGGATACTCCGGCAGGATAGTGGTGGTGACAACTGTATCCGCCGCGAAGAACGGCGGCGCAAATGCGATGCCGGCGGAGAAGCGGGCAGAGCTGCGGGAGAAGGGGGCGACGCTTGTGACGGCGGGGCACGCCCTGAGCGGAGCGGAGCGCGGGATCAGCACAAAGTTCGGCGGGGCATACCCTGTTGAGATAATGGCGCATACGCTGCGCACCTTTGGAGCGGGGACCAAGGTCTGCTTTGAGTGCTCGGTGATGGCGCTTGACGCTGACGCTGTTGAGTATGGGAAGCCGGTGGTAGCTATTGGAGGGAGCGCCGGCGGAGCGGATACGGCGGCAATAATCACCCCATCCTACTCTGCCACGATACTCGAAACGCTAGTACATGAGATAATCTGCAAGCCGTCGCTCTATAAAGCTGAGTGACCGACCAACAAGAACCGCAGGGCGCCTGAAAGGCGGTCCTGCGGTTTTCCATATCGGCAGAGCGCGGCTATTCGTCAAATTTTAGCACTGCCATAAATGCCTCCTGCGGGACATCGACCGAGCCGAGGGAGCGCATACGTTTTTTGCCCTCCTTCTGTTTTTCAAGAAGCTTCTTTTTGCGGGTGATGTCTCCTCCGTAGCATTTCGCAAGGACATCCTTTCGCATTGCCTTTACAGTCTCGCGGGCAATGACCTTGGAGCCTATTGCAGCCTGGACGGGTATCTCAAACATCTGCCGCGGGATATTTTCCTTCAGCTTTTCAACGATGTGGCGGGCGCGTGGATATGCCTTGTCCTTGTGGACGATGAAGCTCAGCGCGTCGACGATGTCGCCGTTGAGCAGGATGTCGAGCTTGACAAGGTCGCTGCGGCGGTAGTCGGTCAGCTCGTAGTCGAGCGAGGCGTAGCCGCGTGTGCGGGACTTCAGCGCATCGAAAAAGTCGTATATGATTTCGTTTAAAGGGAGGTCATAGTGCACCTCAACGCGGTCGGTGTCGATATATTTCATGTCCTTAAAGACGCCGCGGCGCTCCTGGCACAGCTCCATTATCGAGCCGGTATAGCCCGTAGGGGTTATTATGCTTGCGGCAACAAAGGGCTCCTCCGCGTAGTCAAGTACAGTAGGTTCTGGGAAATTAAGAGGATTGTCTATCATTTCCTCGTGACCGTCGGTGTAGTGCACTTTATAGATAACGCTTGGCGCAGTTGTTATGAGGTCCAGGTTAAATTCACGCTCGAGGCGCTCCTGGATGACCTCCATGTGCAAAAGCCCCAAAAACCCGCAGCGGAACCCAAAGCCGAGGGCGATGGATGTCTCCGGCTCAAAGCTGAGAGAGGCGTCATTAAGCTTGAGCTTGTCGAGCGCGTCGCGGAGGTCGGGGTATTTAGCTCCGTCAGCCGGGTACACGCCGGAAAATACCATGGGTTGGACGGCACGGTATCCGGGGAGAGCTGTGCTTGCGGGGGCTGCGCTGAGCGTTACTGTGTCGCCGACCTGTGTGTCGCGGACATTTTTAATTGAAGCGGTAAAATAGCCCACCTCTCCGGGTGAAAGCCCGTCGGAGCGCTCCAGCCCGAGCGGACGGAGGTACCCCACCTCGACAGTCTCATATTCGGCGCCAGATTCCATCATAAGCACACGGTCGCCTGTTTTCAATACCCCGTCAAACACGCGGATGTATACAATAACGCCTTTGTATGGGTCGTATTGGCTGTCAAAGATGAGAGCGCGAAGTGGGGCATTGGGGTCGCCTGTCGGAGACGGGACGTTCTGTACGATATATTCGAGCACCTGCTCGACATTTTGACCACTCTTTGCGGATATGCGGGGAGCATCCTCGGCAGGGATGCCGATTACGTCTTCAATCTCGCTTATTGTGCGTTCGGGGTCGGCGGCGGGAAGATCTATTTTGTTTATTACGGGCAGTACCTCGAGACCGGCGTCGATTGCGAGATATGTGTTTGCAAGGGTCTGAGCCTCAATACCCTGGGCGGCATCGACCACCAGTATCGCGCCTTCGCACGCGGCAAGCGAGCGGCTCACCTCGTAGTTAAAGTCGACATGGCCGGGGGTGTCGATGAGGTTGAGGATATAGTTTTCCCCGTCATTTGCGGTGTAGTCGAGCTTTACCGCGCGCGCTTTAATGGTTATGCCGCGTTCGCGCTCAAGCTCCATATTGTCGAGAAGCTGGCTCTCCATCTCCCGCTTTTCAACTGCGTGGCAAAGCTCGAGCAGCCTGTCGGCAAGGGTGGATTTCCCGTGGTCTATGTGTGCCACTATTGAAAAATTCCGGATTTTGCTTATATCTGTCAAAACTGTTTCCTCCATCGGTCTGGTCATTGCGGGTCGGGCGCAGAAAGGGCGCCTTGATGGACAGACCCGTTTAGCGTATTGTACCACAAAAAGCCTGACTTTTAAAGAGATTTGAGTAGACGTCGTATTTTTTAGCCAGGGCAGCGAGATACGTGAGGATCTCGGGTCACGGGGGCTTTTAAGAATAAACGGATAAAAACGTTAATTTAACAAATTTTTAAAAGAATAAATGTTGTTTTGTAACAACTATTTTGTATAGTAATACTTGCAAGAAGTTAGTGCAATTTTAATCTTTTTCTCTCCTTTCGAGACGGTTTCGACCGTCTCTTTTTTTGCTTTTTTCGGGCAGAAAGCCTTTTTCTTTTGGATAAGGTGTGATAAAATCAGAACAAAGGCGGTCTGCGGCGCAGCACGCTGCGGATGTGACAGAGACGAAGGAGGAGACGCGAATGGCATATATACTTGGGGAAAGCGAAAGGAAATACATTGCCGGGCAGATAGATGAGCTCAAGGAACTGCTCATAACCCTATGTGGGATACCGGCGCCATCGAACCACGAGGAAAAGAGGGCAGAATTTTGCAAGGAATGGTTTGAAAAAGCGGGAGGGAAGGGCGTATATATAGATGACGCCTTAAATGTTATATGTCCTGTGAATGTGACAGAGGATAATGAGGTAGTTATATTTATGGCGCATACCGACACAGTGTTCCCGGATACCGAGCCGATGCCGCTTTATGAAGAGGATGGGAAGCTGTTCTGCCCGGGAGTGGGAGACGATACGGCAAACCTGGCAATAATGATGATGGTTGCGAGATATATGCTGCAAAGCGGGAAAAAGCCGGAGTGCGGGGTGCTTTTTGTGGCAAACTCGTGTGAGGAGGGGCTGGGCAACCTAAAGGGAAGCCGCCAGCTGATGAAGGATTTTGGAGACAGGGTGCGTGAGGTGATATCTTTTGACGGCGGGCTGAGGATGCTCTGCAATGGTGCAGTTGGTTCCACGAGGTACCGCATTGAGATAAAGACGGAGGGAGGGCATTCATATGGTTCGTTTGGAAACAGAAATGCTATCCATCATCTCTCGTCAATGATAAACACGCTCTATACGCTAAAGGTTCCTGTTGATGGTGACAGTAGGACTACATATAATGTCGGTATGATATCCGGCGGCACATCAGTAAATACGATAGCACAGCAGGCTGAAATGCTTTATGAGTATCGTTCAAATTCAAATGCTTGCCTTGAGAAGATGAGGGAAATGTTTGAAAGCGTCATATCGGCGTATCGGAGCATGGGTATTGAGGTCAATGTCGAGGTGCTTGGGCAGCGCCCCGGGATGGGCGAGTGCCGCGACCCAGAGCGGCAGGAGAAGCTTCTGGAGAGGGCGGCGGATATACTTGAGGCTGTGACCGGGAATCGCCCTGGAAGGGGATCAAGCTCGACCGATTGCAACATACCTTTCTCAATGGGTATAAGCGCTGTCTGCTTTGGGCTGATAAGCGGAAGAGGGGCACATACACGCGAAGAGTATATCGAGCTGTCAAGCCTGCCGGTTGGTTTTGAGGTGGCAATGCTATTTATCGGAAGTTATTTTGCCTAATAGCGTTTAATTAAATACAATTCTTGCCGGAGGGGAGGGGCTTGCGCTCGTAGCCTCCTGACGGAAGATATATAAAAATGCGGCTGCCAAGGCAGCCGCATTTTTAACAGATGTACTTTTATTCTTCGTCGCTGTGGGAAACGCCAAACTCGCGCACCTCAAGGCTCTTACGCTTTTGCGCAACCTGCTGCGTGGGCGTTTCACGATGCTCGCGCGGTGGACGTGAGCCTTCGCGGTTTCCGCGTCCGTTAAAGCTACGGGGCTGGCGGTTGCTGCCCTGGCTCTGTTTGGGTGCAGGGCGTTCCCCGTTAGGAGTGTAGCTTATTACAACGCAGCGGCGCGGCTCGGCACCGGAAGAGAAGGTGGAGACGTCCTTGTAGCTCTGGAGGGCGGCGTGTATTACATGGCGCTCGTATGCGTTCATTGGCTCGAGCGCGATGTTGCGGCGGTATTTCATTACCTTGGCAGCCGTCTTTTCAGCGAGCTTCTGGAGGGACTCTTCCCTCTTCTGACGATAGTTTTCAATGTCAACGACGACGCGGACGCGCTCTTCTTCGCCGTGGTTGACAACGTAATTTGTTATGTGCTGTATTGCGTTGAGGGTTTCGCCCCGGCGACCTATCAGCATACCAAGGTTGTCCCCCTCAAGATGGATATCGAGAAGCCCTTCTTCGCCCACCTCGATTACCGGAGTGGCATTGGAGTTCATTCTTTTAAGGAGCCCCTCGAGAAAGGCGGCAGCCTTGTCGGCGCGGGAGGTCTCATAGGAGACCTGTACCTTTGCCGGGGCACTGCCTATGCCGAGAAATCCGGACTTTGGGCGCTCCAGAACTTCTATCTGGACATTTTCGCGGCTGACACCAAGCTCGGCAACAGCCTTTTCGATGGCTTCTTCGATAGTTTTTCCGGTTGTAATAACCGATTTATTCATCGTTATTGTTGCTCCCTTCCTTCGTATCCTCTTCCGGAGCATCTTCCGGCTTCGGATTTGAGGATTCAATCTGCCCTTTGAGCTTATTATAATTTTTGGATGTCTTGGAGCGATTCCTCTTGTCGTTTTCCAACCGCCTGGCGGCCTGAGCCGCCTTTTTCTGCCTGAGCGCCTCGCGCTCAGCGGCCTCTTTTTCTGCCTTTATCGCGTCCTGCTCGGCAAACTTTTTGCGGTAATAGAATGTGAGCAGAGTGTCCTGAACCATGCCGAATAAAGAGTTTGCAATCCAGTAGAGACACATGGCAGAGGGCCACATATATCCTATCCATACGGACATTGCGGGACCCATAAAGGTCATCATCCTTGCTGTCTGATTATCAGCGGCAGAGCTGTCTCCACCCTGGAGCTTTTGCATAAGCTTTGTGCTGAGATACATGACGGCTCCGGAAATTATTGGCAGAAACCAATATACATTTACAACGTTAAATACGGGGGTCAGCGAGAGGTTCATTCCCAAGAAATTAAAGTTCACATCGACAAGAGTATGCGCAAGCTCCGGCAGGGCGGCAGTTACCTCGCCGAAGTGCTGATGGATGGCGTTTGCAACGACGATCTGGTTATTTGCAGCAGCAGTTGCTACATCGATATTGTTGGATGTAAGAAACTCGGTGATGACAGGCAGCTGGATTATCTGGGATACCTGTTCAGAAGTAAGCCGCATCAGATTGTCCAGCGGCATCCTTATCGCGCTGTACAGCGCAATAAAGATGGGCCATGGAATTAGTGCCCATATGCAGCCAGATAGAGGGTTAACCTTTTCCTGCTGATATAGCTTCTGTAACTCTTGGTTGTATTTTTCCTTGTCATTTTTGTATTTTGCCTCGAGCTCCTTGAGCTTGGGATTAAAGCGCTGCATAGCCATCATGCCCTTTTTGCTCTTTGCGGAGAAGGGCAGAAGAATTATTTTGGTAATAAGTGTAAACAGAATTATGGCAAGACCATAGTTAGATGTAAAGTTATACAACACCAAAAGCAGCCACGATATGGGCTGTACGATAACGGTCTGCCATATACCAAGGTATGGAATAATCACTTTAGCTTTTCCTCCGACGGAGTTTATCCGTGTGCGGCGTGGGATTACCCTTGCGCCTGCGCATTGTCCGGCCTTTCCGATAAGACCGAGTACGTTTCCGCCATCTTAGGCGGACCGCTGCTATTCCAGCGGGTCGTAGCCTCCCTTGTGAAACGGATGACATTTCATTATCCGTTTAAAGGCGAGCCACAGCCCCTTTCCCGCGCCATACTTTTCAATTGCCTGCATTGCATATTCCGAGCATGTAGGAATAAATCGACAGGAGGGCGGTGTGAGGGGGGATATCCCTTTTCGATAAAAGGATATAAGGCGGAGAAGAAGGTTTTTCAAGGTGCATCCCTTCCTTTAAGGTGTCCGCGTATCTGATGCGGAACAGTCCGCATCTTCTGGCTTGAGAAGTCCAAGACGGGAGAGCTGTTTTTTGATATCATGGTCTATATCGGAGAAATCCGAGCAGACCGATCTGCCTCTGGCAGAAACAACAATATCAAAGCCGGGCATCACCCTGTGCTCACAAAGCCGGTAGCTCTCTCTTATCCGCCGGCGTACGAGGTTACGCTTAACGGCGTTGCCAAGCTTTGTGCCGGCGGCAATCCCGAGGCGGTTTGCTACCCTGCCGTTTTTCAGACAGTAGACAGCAACGCACGGCCCTGCCGCGCACTTACCGCGCCGGTAAAGCCGCCTGAACTCAAAATTTTTCTTTAGAGCGGTGGTAAATAGCATCTTTTTCGTCCCTTAGTGAGTCAGGCGGGCGCGCCCCTTGGCACGGCGGGCGGCAAGCACCTTGCGACCGTTGGCTGTGTGCATGCGCTTACGGAAACCGTGCTCACGCGAACGCTGGCTCTTTTTGGGCTGGTATGTACGCTTCATTTCGTACACCTCCTTGGTTTCAGGTTTATCTGTACACAAAGGTACATCTTGCATTATAGACTACGCGGACATGCCCTGTCAAGCAAATTTGTTGACAGATGCCGCTCCCTGTCACGCCATAAAAGGAGGGCGATACCGACGTGTAGGCAGTCTGCATAGACATGCGTAAAAAGCCAGATATCAGGCATAATATGTGCGTTCCGTATATTTTCTGCTTCAATGTGTACGAAAAATACTCTGATATTTACAACTTTTGTGAAAATGCAATAAAAAAAATATTCTACCTGTTAAAAAACCTACAATATATCCCTTTTCTTTTTTTCCCTTTTGTGCTAGTATTTAGTTGAATATGAATAATGTATCACAATGGATATCTAGCGCGATTTCATATTCACCCAATTAGCAAAAAACCGGTTAATATCCGAATATTTAGGAGGTTTTTATGAAAGTCAAAATCACAGAGACTGTTCTCCGCGATGCTCAGCAGTCTTTGCTGGCCACAAGAATGCCTTACAGCAAATTTGAGGGCATACTTGATAAGATGGACAAGGCCGGCTACTATTCGCTGGAGTGCTGGGGCGGGGCAACATTTGACACATGCCTTCGTTATCTCGACGAAGATCCGTGGGAGAGGCTCCGCAATATCCGCAAGCATGTCAAAAACACCAAGCTCCAGATGCTTCTGCGCGGACAGAACCTGCTGGGCTATAAACATTACCCGGACGATGTTGTCCGCCTGTTTGTCGAAAAGTCGATAGCAAACGGAATAGATATCATCCGTATTTTTGATGCGCTCAATGACCTCCGTAACATTGAAGTTGCTGTAAAAGAGACACTCAAGCGCGGAGGAGAAGCACAGATAGCGATTTCATATACGACCTCCCCGGTTCATACCCTCGAGGCTTATACGAAGCTTGTTAAAGAGATGGAGAATATGGGCGCAAGCTCTATCTGCATCAAGGACATGGCAGGTATCATGGGTCCGCAGGAGGCATACGATCTGGTAAAAGCTATTAAAGAAACTGTAAAAGTTCCGGTAGACCTCCACACCCATTCCACAACAGGTCTGGGTCCGATAACACTTATCAAGGCAGTTGAAGCCGGATGCGATATCATTGATACGTCTATCTCCTGCCTCAGCGGCGGAACGTCCCAGCCGGCTACCGAGTCACTGGTATATGCTCTCCGTCAGCTTGGCTACGAGATTGACCTCAACGACGACATACTCAAGGAAATCAACGATTTCTTTAAGCCCGTTAAGGATGGATATCTCGAGAGCGGGCTTCTCGATCCGTTTGTGCTCGAGACAAAGACCGATGCCCTCAGCTATCAGATTCCGGGCGGAATGCTTTCAAACCTTGTCGCACAGCTCAAGGCTCAGAATGCTATGGGTCGCATAAACGAAGTGCTTGAAGAGACCCCGCGCGTCCGCAAGGATCTTGGCTATCCGCCGCTGGTTACTCCAATGAGCCAGATGGTTGGAGTTCAGGCTGTAAGCAATGTCCTTGCCGGCGAGCGCTATAAGAATGTATCTAAGGAGATATATTCCTACGTACACGGCGAATACGGTACACCTCCTGGAGAGATAGATCCCGAGATTGAAAAGAAAATACTCGGAAATGAGAAGCGCATAACAGGTCGCTATGCTGCTACACTCGAGCCGGGCTTTGAGCCAGCAAAGAAGGAGATAGGCGAGCTTGCAAAGTCCACCGAGGATGTGCTCAGCTATATTGCTTTCCCGGTACAGGCGAAGAAATATTTTGAAAAGCGGGCTGAAAAAGAGGAAAACAGAGCTAAATATACCATCGTAAAAGCTTAAGGAGGGACAGAGGCATGTTAGGTATTCTTGAAGCCCTCGGCTATTCGGTGATGGGGCTTGGCGTAGTATTCCTTATGCTCATCGCTATTATGATAGTGATGGTAGTATTGCCGCGTATACTTGGACAGGCAAAGAAGGAAGAGGTCAAGGCTACCCCAGTGGCAGCGGCGCCGGTAGCTCCGGCACCTGTACCCGCTGCCCCGGCAGCCCCAAAGAAGGTTCCGGCACCCGGTTCTTTTGGGGATATAAAGCTTTATAACGTTTCGGATAAGACAGCGGCTATGGTTATGGCCATAGTGGCGGACGAGATGAAGGCAGAGCTGAACATGCTTCGCTTTATCTCCATCAAAGAGATTGGTTAATGGAGGATAAGACTTATGAAATATAAAGTAACCCTCAACGGCAAGGTCTACGAAGTGGAAGTAGAAAAGGGCGAAGCCATCCTTGTTGACGAATATGAGGCGGCGGCTCAGGTCGCAGCTCCTGCCCCTGTTGCAGTAGCAGCCCCTGTCGCAGCAACAGCCCCTGTCGCAGCAACAGCTCCTGTCGCAGCAGCGGCTCCTGCAGCGGCGCCTGCGGCTGCCGCTCCCACAGTTACAGGCGGCGAGGTTGTCGCGGCCCCGATGCCAGGTACAGTGCTCAGCGTAAAAGTCACTCCCGGTTCTGCCGTGAAGGCTGGGGATATACTTATTATCCTTGAGGCCATGAAAATGGAAAATGAGATAAGAGCCCCGCATGACGGTGTTGTTACTCAGGTTCCGGCAACTCAGGGCTCGACGGTTGATACAGGTGCTCCGCTGGTAATAATGGGCGGAACTGTCGCGGCTGCGCCTGTGGCTGCACCGGCACCTGTAGCAGCTCCTGCACCTGTAGCAGCTCCTGCACCCGCACCGGCGCCTGTGGCAGCTCCTGCACCTGCACCGGCAGCAGCTCCTGTTGCAAGCGGCGAGGTCGTTGCAGCCCCGATGCCCGGCACGATCCTCAGCATTAAGGTCACCCAGGGTGCGGCTGTGAAGGCTGGGGATATACTCGTTATCCTCGAAGCCATGAAGATGGAAAATGAAATACGGGCGCCCCGCGACGGAAGCATTGTGCAGGTCGTTACCACTCAGGGGGCAACGGTAGACACAGGCGCTCCGCTGATAGTTCTCGGTTAAGGAGGGTATACTTATGAATGCCGTCCTTGAAACATTACAAAAAATATGGGAGTCCTCCGGATTTTATATGATGGGTGCTGACTGGCGTCAGCTTATAATGATAATAGTGGCTTGCGTACTTCTGTATCTGGGTATTGTCAAGAAGTTCGAGCCGCTGCTGCTCGTCGGTATAGCTTTCGGTGCACTCCTTACAAACCTTCCCGGTGCGGAGATATATCATCCCGAGCTTTGGGATGCAAACCAGCCCGGTGGAATAAGCTACAGCGCAGTGCTGCACGATGGTGGGCTGCTCGATATGCTCTATATCGGCGTTAAGACTGGAATCTATCCCTCGCTGATATTCCTCGGAGTTGGTGCGATGACAGACTTTGGACCGCTGATTGCAAACCCGAAGTCGCTTTTCCTCGGAGCTGCGGCTCAGCTGGGCGTCTACTGCGCATTTATCCTTGCGATACTACTTGGGTTCACCGGTCCGGAAGCCGCTTCAATCGGTATCATTGGTGGTGCCGATGGTCCTACAGCCATATTCCTCACAGGTAAGCTTGCTCCTCATCTGCTGGGCGCAATAGCGATAGCGGCGTATTCGTACATGGCGCTTATCCCGCTCATTCAGCCTCCGATAATGCGCGCTCTTACCACAAAGAAGGAGCGCGAAATAAAGATGGAGCAGCTGCGTGCGGTTTCAAAGACAGAGAAGATAGTGTTCCCGATAGTTGTTTCTATCTTCACGATTCTGCTTCTGCCGTCTGTTGCCCCTCTGCTTGGTATGCTGATGCTTGGTAACCTCTTCCGTGAGTGCGGAGTGACAGAGCGGCTGAGTGATACCGCTCAGAATGCGCTGATGAACATAGTCACAATTTTCCTTGGAATGAGCGTTGGCGCTACCACAGTTGCCGACAGGTTCCTCACAAGGGAGACCCTCTATATCGTTGGTCTGGGTCTGCTCGCGTTTGCGTTCAGTACAGCCGGCGGCGTATTGCTTGGTAAGCTTATGTGCGCGCTGACCGGTGGGAAGATAAACCCGCTTATTGGTTCTGCCGGTGTTTCGGCGGTGCCGATGGCTGCGCGTGTTTCGCAGGTCGAGGGACAGAAGGCAAACCCGGCAAACTTCCTCCTCATGCACGCCATGGGTCCGAATGTCGCGGGCGTTATAGGATCGGCTGTTGCGGCTGGATTCCTGCTTGCGGTGTTTGGTTAAACAATTTAAAATTAGAAGCGGATATCAAAAGATATCCGCTTTTTTATTGTTTAAAGAATAAGAGAGCACATATGTGCTCTCTTATTCTGCTTATAATACACAAAACAGGTTGGATAATGCATCAATTGTCCCGGTAGTCATTTATCAGGCATCCGGCGAGGAGTATCCTGCGTTCGTCAGGAGTGAGCTCTCCGAGCGAGAGGGAGATTTCAATTAAATCGTCCTTTAATATATACGCTTTTGCCTCAGAGCCGCCGTTTTCGATAATTGAACGTATTCCGGGGATAAAGATATAGTCCCCGTTTTCAAATTTACCGGCGTCCTCTGTTGTAAATGGCAGCATCCCCCAGTTTATAAGGTTGGAGCGGTAGCGCTTAGTGGCGTATTCGTTTGCGATGTTTGCCCCTCCGCCGAGCACACGTTGGCATGATGCAGCCTGCTCACGCGCTGAACCGTCTCCCGGCTTTATGGCATATACAACAGAGCTGAACCCTGTATTGTCCGAAGATGCGGAAGGGACAACGGTTTTAAGCCTTTCATATATGCCTGTAAGCTCTGGTGGGAGGTTGCCTGAACGGCGCTCTTTTTCAAGCCCAAGCACGGTCTTTGCCCTGCCTACATATTCAGGGTCCTTGCGGGAGAGCGTAGCCTCCGCAAGCTTTAGAGGGTTTGAGCGATAGGAAGAGGTTTCTCCGGAGGGGATAAGCTCATCGGTAGTGGTAACCGGATCCTTAATATATGTCACAACCTTTAGCAGCATGTTCTCCGTAAGGGAGGGGATCTCCGGCCAGTCGACGATGTTTGGACCATATGCGAGATCCACATCCTGAGGATTGCCGTATCCATTGTATATGCGGCTGCGATAAGCTGAGTCATCAAAGACATATGGAGGGCACTCATATTCACTGTCCGCAGCTGCGAGATACCCGCCGTTGGCGGCTGTTGCGGCAATTGAGCGTGCGTCCATCAGAGCCACGGAAGCCATCTGACCATCTCCGGGACGGGAGCCTTCGCGGTGAGGGAAGTTGCGTGTTGTATGGCGGATTGACAGCCCATCATTAAACGGAACGTCGCCTGCCCCGAAACACGGACCACAGAAGGCTGTGCGTATGGTGGCGCCAGCCATCGTAAGAGAACGAAGAGCCCCGCTGTCCATCAGCGCAAGCATAACGGGCTGTGACGCGGGATAAACGGAAAGGGAGAATTCATCCTGACCGATTGACCTTCCACCGATAATGCTGCCTGCTGCCATTATATTTTCAAAGGTTCCACCGGCGCAGCCGGCAATTATGCCTTGGTCTATCCTGATACCCTTTGGGGTTATCTTGCTTGTCAGCTTCAGCTCGCGCCCCACTGCAGACACAGCGTCGAGCTCGGTCTTGCGGAGGATATCACCCGGGTTTGCAAGAAGCTCTTCTATTGTATATGTATTGCTGGGGTGGAACGGCAGCGCTATCATTGGTTTTATTTTTGAAAGGTCAACATATATAAGCCTGTCATAATATGCCCATTCTGCGGGAGAAAGTTGCCTGTAGTCCTCTCCGCGATGGTGCGTTTCGAGGTATTCTCTGGTTTTTTCGTCGGTCTCCCAGATGGAGGAGAGGCATGAAGTCTCTGTGGTCATGGTGTCGATGCCGTTGCGGAAATCCATGGAGAGTGAAGAGATGCCGTCGCCCACAAATTCCATGACCATGTTTTTAACAAAGCCGTTTGCAAATGTTGCACCGACAAGCGCCAGGGCAACATCCTGCGGACCCACTCCCGGGGAGGGTTTTCCTGTCATGTACACACAGACTACCTGGGGACGGGCAATATCATACGGCTTGGAAAGAAGCTGTTTTACCATTTCGCCGCCGCCCTCGCCGATACCCATCGTACCAATGGCGCCATATCTGGTGTGGCTGTCGGTCCCGAGGATCATTTTCCCGCAGCCGGCGAAAAGCTCTCTCATTACCTGATGGATAACAGCCATATGAGCCGGGACATATACACCGCCATATTTTTTCGCAGCGGATAGACCAAAGCGGTGGTCGTCCTCATTTATGGTACCGCCGACGGCACAGAGGCTGTTGTGGCAATTTGTGAGTACATATGGAACGGGAAACTCTTTGAGCCCGCTTGCTTTGGCCGTCTGTATGGCATTGACAAAGGTGATATCGTGAGAGGCGAGCGAGTCGAATTTCAGCCGGAGAAGCTCACCGCCGGGGTCAATGTTGTGTGATTCGAGTATGGAGCAGGCCATTGTGCCTTTGCGTGCCTCCTCGGGGGAGGGGACAGAGGCAAACTCATGGCAGAGCTTTTCATAATCGTTTTCAGGGTTCCTGCCGTTGTGGAGATATACCCCGCCGTCAAAAAGTTTAATCATAAGGACCTCCTAGAGCCTTGTCACAGTGTCCATAACGTAGTTTCCAAATTCTTTGCATGTGCAGCCGGTGTCTCTCCCGGTGACGGTGAGCGCCTTTTCCTCAAACATGCAAATGTCGAGCGCCCGGTCGAGCTTTTCAGACAGCTGCTGGTAACCGATGTGCGAGAGGAGCATTGCTGCCGCGCGGAGCATCGAGCCCGGATCGGCGTACTGCCCACGCCCTTCTTCTATCATGCGGGGGGCAGAGCCGTGTATCGCTTCGAACATGGCATACCGCTTCCCGGTGTTTGCAGAGCCCGCAGTGCCGACCCCGCCCATAAACTCTGCTGCCTCGTCCGAGATTATGTCTCCGTAGAGGTTTGGCAGGACCATAACCTGGAAGTCGCGGCGGCGCTTGGGATCGATAAGCTTGGCGGTGAGTATATCGGCATACCATTCATCGGTGGTTATTTC
>CALXAZ010000144.1 GCA_944386395.1 uncultured Clostridia bacterium | reverse complement strand
GGAAACAGGCTTGCTATCGCCTATCGAATACAAACCATGTGGCGGAAATCCTCGTGGCTTTTACATAGACCCTACAGGCAAATATCTTGTTGTGGGGTACGGTAGCGAGAACCGCGTTGCATCTCTTCAAATAGATCAGGAAACCGGTAAGCTGACAGAAGTCGCTTCCATAGATGTTCCTTCTCCCTGCTCGCTAAGGTTTTTTGAGGTAGACGCATAACTTAACACCATTAACTTACGGAACTTGCGGATAGACAAAAAATCAGGATTTTATCCGCATATCTCCCTTGGTTATCAAAAGCAGGCTGTACTGACACAGCCTGCTTTAATTTATTATAAGCCGATGATAATTTAATATTATTATACTTTCTTAATCGGATAAGTATGTATCTATATAGAAACCCGTTACAACTGCATAATATTATGATAGTTATTTTACAAACAACGCAATCCGCTCATTGGTCACCACTACATACACTTAATAAAAAAGAGGAGGATAAGACCTCCTCTTTTTTATCCATATGTAGTTATCTAAGGTCAGATATACGACCACGACCGCCTTATCTATCTGCAAAACGTCTCCTGAAAAACAGGAAATACATCATCAGATCCACTCCGATAAATGCGGCTGCACCAACATATATCGACACAATCCCAAGCATATCTGCCACAACGCCCCACATCGCCGCTCCAATTCCTACGCCCATATCCATAGCCATGTAGAAAGTTGCATTTGCCGCTCCTCGACGGCTTTTCGGAGTAGCGATTATCGCAGTGCTATTAAGTATCGTCTGCAAAAGACCAAACGCCATGCCATATATAAGACCTATAAAGAGTATCGGCGTAAGGCTTCGTGAAATAGAAATCGAAAGGAAGCTCGCTATAGCAAAGATACATCCCAATACAAGTGCACGCCCTCTGCCTACCCTCTCGGTTATCCTTCCGACAAACAGGCGAGAGATTGCAAGACCAATTGCATTAAACGTAAAGAATAAACCGATATTTTCTATATTCATCTCTTTTGCAAAAGTTGCAAGAAAGGTATTTATAGCGCTTGAACCAAATGACACAAATATTATCATAAGAGATGGTACTACGGAATTCCTCTCCACTATTCTCTCCCACCACTCAAGCCTGATCGGCACTTCTTCCATCGCATTTTCGGGAGCGTTTGCATCATTCTTTATTCGCTTTTTTTCATAATTTACAAAAAAGCTTAACGCTATGCCCATTGCTGAAAAGGCAAACACTGCAATAAATGTGGAGGTATACCCAAATTCCCCTGCAAGACCAAGACCAATGGTAGGACCTATTGCCATAGTGAGCGTCTGTGTAAGCCCAAAGTATCCTATTCCCTCGGTCATCCTGCTCTCAGGTATAACATCGGTCGACATAGTGGATATCGCTACGCTATTGGCTGAAAAACCAATTCCGCTTGTTATTCTCAGTGCAAAAAGAACAGGCAATGAATTTACAAACCCTATCGTTATCGCGGAGATGGCGTATATTGCCGTTCCGACAATAAGAACAGGTCTACGTCCCTTAGAATCTACAAGCCCGCCAAGAAACGGACGGAGAAACAGGGCTGATATAGAATAAAACGTTGTCATAAGTCCGGCTGCTGATTTGCTATATCCAAGATCCTGGATATAAAGGGGAAGAACACTATTTTGCAGCTGTCCGCATATGCGTATCGCTATTGCAACCACGCATATAGAGATAAAATCCCTCGTCCACAGCCTTTCGCGCTGGGGCATCGTTGTACTCGACATAAACTTCCTCCAATTTATTCATAGTTCGTTTAACCCATTTGATAATTATACAGGAAATTTGTTCTCTTGTAAAGAACAAGAAAAAACCTCTTTTAAAAAGACTCTTTATCTCTTATATATTAAATACATATAAAATTTTAGTTTTCGGAAAAGAAAGGCGACTTTTTTGTACTTTTTTAGATAAATATAAAAGCCTGCACAAAAATCTGTGCAGGCTTTTTGTTAATTTATCCCAGTACTTCACCAGTTCTTATTCAAATTTTATACATTTTAAAGGCATTCCCTTGCAGCCTATCACAAATCCAGCTTCATGTCCCCAAACTTTATCCATCCTTTTTTCCTCATTATCTCGGAAAAAAGAAGAGTAAGCGCTGCCGGAAGCACAAAGTACATCATTACTATCTCTATCAAAACGACAACAGGACTTACTCCGCTACCTGTCATCGTTTGATATGTCATTATCGGACCAACAAGACCTGCTGTTCCCATTCCTGAGCCAGTTGGATTGCTTGTCATTGCAAGAAGCTTGCTGGAAAACGGACCTAATATTGCGCTTGTGAGTGTAGGAGGTATCCAAATCTGGGGATGTTTCACAATATTTGGGACTTGTAGCATTGATGTGCCAAGCCCCTGAGCAAGAAGCCCACCAATTTTATTTTCACGATAGCTTGCAACGGCAAAGCCTATCATCTGTGCACAACATCCAACAGTTGCCGCTCCGGCAGCTATACCATTCAATCCGAGAATAACACCTATTGCAGCCGAGGAAATCGGCGCTGTCAGCGCAAGACCCATCAGCGTGGATACGATTATTCCCATCAGTACCGGCTGCTGGATGGCTCCCCAATTGATAAGATCTCCGAGAGCCGTCATAAACGCGGAAATTGGTGGACCCACCAGCAATCCAACAATAGAACCGGTCACTATCGTAATTATCGGAGTGACCAGTATGTCCACCTTTGTCTTTCCCGAGACAAGCGTGCCACATGTTATTGCAACAAAAGCAGCAATAAATGCCCCAAGAGGCTCTCCCGGACCGGAGAACTGCACCGCTCCATCAATAAGGACCTTTCCTGCAAGTAGATTGCTCGCAAAAGCTCCCACAAGACCTGCCACCGCGGCGGACAAAGTTACCAGCGGAGCCGATTTGTATTTGTAGGCAACGCCTACTCCTATCCCTGCGCCCGTAAGCGCCTTTGCCACACTTGCCATCATGTTGAGGTATGTACCTGCAGGTCCCCCTATCAGCGAGGCAATCTGCGCTAAGATGGTCCCAACGATCAGAGTGGCAAAAAGACCAGTAGCCATGCCAGAAAGACCGTCGATGAAGATGTGGTTGAATAGAGCTTTGATTTTTTGCTTCATTTCTATCCCTCTCTTCTTTTTTATAAACATGCCCCACGCGATCTTTCTTTTTGCGCGCTGTGCGAAATTTATTGTTACTATAATAACATAGTAAACGTTTAAATGGAACTGCATATATACTGTATTTTTACATGTTTTTTTGCATAAAATAGTACATTTTACACATATCTTTTCCTGCATTGTAAAAATATACATTCATTTTTAGAAAGTTCCCTTTTCTTTTGTATTATCTATCCTCATAGATTTTCTCCGGGTCATAGCACATTCCTGCCGCTCCCAGCTGAGCCACATATCCTCCGCTTCCAAATCCAGACTCTCTCAGCTTTCCCTTCAGCTCTCCCGACATAACCTTTCCGCACAGCTCTATCATGTCGTCAGTTATACTGTCCCGCTGGGGTAGGCACGAAATCATCCCTGCATATCCGATATGCCCATTATAGTTTCTGTCATATTTGCTCGAAAGCGACTTGATCTTTTTTGCTGTTTTGAGGAGCGTCTCAACCGCAGCGCTGCCTTTCCCGCCAATCCTGCCGAGAAGTGTGTTGCCATTGCACGCATCCCCTGTAAATATTATCCTCTCCCTGTCATCTATAAAGCTGAGGCCTCCCTCTGTATGTCCCGGGGTCTCATAAACAGAGACAGTCCTGCCTCCCAGATCAAATATATATCCCTCTCTCAGCGGCAAAAACCGGGGCAGCTTCTCAAACCTTACAACGCTGTCGGCATTGATATCATATATTCCTCCGCTCATCGACATCAGCATCTCGGTGTATCCTATCCGCGTCTCCACCGTAAGCCCGGAAGCCATATCGATATCTGCCGGGTGTATGTATACCTTATCAAAGTATCCGGCACCTCCCGCATGGTCTGGATGACCGTGGGTGAGAGCCACTTCAAAGGGTTTATCAGTTATCCGCCCAACTGCCGCCGGGATATCAAACACCCCTGTCCCCGTGTCGATCAGTAGAGCTGATCTCTCCCCAACGACGAGAAACATCGCATCCATACCAAATTCATTTATGCAAAACGTTCCCTTAGCTATCTCGCTCACTATTGGATTCTTTATTGCCATTTGTCATTTTCCCCTCATATGATTTTTTATGCTTTCATTATAACAATTAAATCAGGATACCGCAAGCAGCTCCCTGCCAACAGTATCCTGACATCTTACCTGTTATCTACTTTTTCTGGATACATATCATGGTGCGAAAGCCTGTCCCACGCCACTTCTTCCCATTTGGTACCCGGCATACCATAATTGCAATACGGATCTATTGATATCCCTCCGCGCGGGGTAAACTTTCCCCAAACCTCAATATACTTTGGCTGCATCAGCTTTATCAGATCCTTCATTATCACATTTACGCAATCCTCATGAAAATCCCCGTGATTACGGAAACTGAACAGATACAGCTTTAACGACTTGCTTTCTACCATCCGCTCTCCCGGGACATAGGATATATATATGGTGGCAAAGTCAGGCTGACCGGTTATCGGGCAAAGGCTTGTAAACTCCGGACAGTTAAATTTCACAAAGTAGTCGTTTTCAGGGTGCTTGTTTACAAATGTCTCAAGTACCTCCGGAGCATAATCATCCCGATATTCAGTGTTCCCCTTTCCCAGCAGCGTCACTCCCTGGACCTCGTTTCTGCTTCTTCCTGACATACTTTCTCCTCCACTTTAAATCTTATCTTTCAAAAGCTTCACAAGCATTACTCCCACGATCCCCGGTATTATCTGACCTATACACAGGCTGAGAGCCATCGCACCATATGGCATACCGATCAGATAGCTGAGCCACGTGGCAACTATAAGCCCCGGTCCAAGTATCACCGGTACCGCAATAAGCGGCAGCGGCCATTTCTTCCACCTCACAAGGCACACAAGCAGCGTTGTCACAAGCCCCGCAAACGCACCTCCTACTGTGTCGAAAATCCCAAAACCGCCCATCAGCATATTGCTGATGCTGTTTGCAACTGACAATGGCAATATGAGAAAGGGATGTATGTAAGCAAGTGCGTACAGTGAAGTCGCAATGCGTATCTGATATGCCCCAAAAGCAAAGCTCTGCGTAAAATACATCACTACAACGTAGAGCGCAATCACTATTCCGGACGTCGTAAGTTTTCCGGCTCTTGAATATGTCTTACCCATAAAAAACTCCATTCCGAAAAAAACAGCGGGCACAAAACGCCCGCCTTCCGCCGCTTACGCGCCGGATTCTTCTAGTTTTGTTTAACGACAGGATGAATTTCGAACTGTCTATTAAATTTTCTTACTGATTATATATCTATTCCCAATAAATGTCAATACCTGACTTCTTCAACCGGATCTCTCCCGTCAGCCTCTCATAAATCTGGCAAGAAACTCCTTTGTCTTTTCATTTTTCGGCTTTTCAAATATCTGCTCAGGTGTCCCATCCTCACATATCACACCATCTGCCATAAATACCACCCGGTTTGATACATCGCGCGCAAAAGCCATCTCATGGGTAACTATCAGCATCGTCAGACCTTCACCTGCAAGCTTACGGATAACGTCGAGCACCTCACCCACCATCTGGGGATCAAGTGCCGAGGTTGGCTCGTCAAACAGCAATATCTCCGGCTGCATAGCAAGCGCTCTGGCTATCGCCACACGCTGCTTTTGTCCTCCCGATATCTGGCGTGGCTTTGCATTAATATATGGAGCCATGCCAACCTTATTGAGATAGAACATCGCTGTCTCTTCAGCCTCTTTTTTGCTCTTTTTAAGCACCTTTGTCATGCCTACCATGCAGTTTTTCAGCACAGTCATATTATTAAAAAGGTTAAAGCTCTGAAAAACCATCCCGACCTTCGCCCGATAAGCAGACTCGTTTACCTTTCTCCCGGTAACAGCCTCTCCATGATAAAGTATTTCCCCGCTTGTAGGGGTTTCGAGCAGGTTTACGCAGCGCAGAAGGGTGGACTTTCCCGAGCCTGACGAGCCGATGATACACGTGACGTCCCCGGTATTCACAGAAAAATCGATGTCTTTGAGCACCTCATTTGAGCCAAAGGATTTCCTCAGGTGCCTGATTTCCAACACATGCCCATTATCCATGTTAAAGTCCCTCCCTGGAATTTGAATTTCTGTTGCTTTTAACCCGGTATCTGCGCATACCACTGGTGTGCTCGAGCGTATCTGTGGTGGCAAGATCATAGTTATCCGGTCCATCCATCCTGCTTTCCCAAAGCCGCAACAGGCGCGAGCTTGCAAATGTGAGGATAAAATATATGACCATTGTTATCGTAAACGACTCGAAATACCTGTATATCGCTCCCGCGACTCCCTTTGTCGCATAGAAAAGCTCAACCGTTCCTATTACCGACAGCACACATGTGTCCTTGATATTTATGATAAGGTTGTTGCCGATTTGAGGCATGATATTGCGCAGGGCCTGCGGCAGGATAACGTTTATCATCGTCTGCACATGAGTCATCCCTATCGCCTGTGCGCCCTCAGTCTGACCCGGGTCGATAGAGAGTATCCCTCCCCTGACCGTCTCAGCCATATACGCGCCTGTATTTATCGAAACAATAAAGAACGCCGCGCCCCACATTGACATATAGATATTGAAAAGGGCAGCTGATCCAAAATAAATAAACATCGCCTGGACCATCATCGGCGTCCCGCGGAATATCTCTACATACGCCCCAAGTATAAACTTTACTATCCCAAGAAGCACCCATTTTACCGGGTTTTTCTTCCTGTCGGTCGGGATAGTTTGCACGATACCTACGGCAAAACCAATAATACACCCTATAAACGTGCCAACTACGGCAATTACCATCGTTACCCATGCGCCGCGCAGAAGCGACACACTATATTCCTGCCATATATAAACTATCCATTCCCAGAAGCTCTCCGGAGTTCCATTCGGCATCCCTTTTCATCTCCTTTTCTTAAAACAGCTATACGGCTCCCCGCCAGGCGGGGAACCGTACTTTGCATTTTATACCTATTCAACGAGAGGCTGGACCGAGATAGCCTCGTTCATCATCTCTTCAAAATCCTCGACTGTCAGCCCTTCCAGCACACTGTTAAGCGCATCAAGAAGCTCTGTATTCCCCTTCTGCACCGAGATACCAATGTTTATCTCTTCTTCTGAAACTTCAAAATCGTCCTCTGTTCCCGAGAAATCGAGAAGCTTAAAGTTTGGATATGCCACACACGCTGCCATAGCCGTTGGCATATCTGTCACAACCAGATCGCAGCGCCCGCTGTCCAGCGCAACCATCATCGCCGAAGTGGTCTCCTGCGCGGGAAGTATGTTCGCATTTTCTATCTGCGGCAGGCAATTTGTATACCATATTGTGTTTATCTGCGAAGTGCAGGTTGCTCCCGCAAGATCGGCAAGACCGGCAGCATTTGCATAGGCTCCGTCATTCTTCACAAGCGTGACAATAGAAGCGTAATAATACGGCACTGTAAAATCAACCGACAAAAGACGATCCGAGGTAATTGACTGACCAGCTATAACACAGTCTACTGTCCCCGACTGCACGGCAGGTACCAGCGAATCCCAGTCGAGCTTAACTATTTCAAGCTCCCATCCAAGCTGCTCTGTTATGTATTTTGCCATCATAACATCATAACCATATGCATAATCCGGGCTGTCATTTATCGGCACAGCCCCGTTAGAATCGTCCGTCTGTGTCCAGTTATACGGGGCATACGCGCACTCCATCGCAACGCGAAGAACTTTCGTCTCCCCGCCCTCATCAGACTCATCCGAAGTGCTCTCTCCGGTAGTCGCCTCAGTGGCAGCCGTGGTTGCTTCTGTGGTGGCAGCGGTAGTCGTCCCACTGTCTTCACAGCCGGCAAGAGCCATTGAGAAAAGCATAACCAAAACCATCAGTATTGCGGTGTACCTTTTCATTTTATTACCTTCCTTTAATTTATATTGTTCAAATAAAATTGCCGTAAATTCGGGAGAATTCACGGCAACAAGAACACATATTCTGTTTACCAATGATAGCTCTCCACATCCGTGACAGTCCGCTACATATTCTGCAACGACCCAGCC
>CALXAZ010000143.1 GCA_944386395.1 uncultured Clostridia bacterium | reverse complement strand
TGTAGGAATATATGCATTTGAGTATATAAAGCACGAAGGAAAAGAAGAACGGTTTTTCACTTTTTACACGATGACAACAGGTGTCCTTGTAGGTCTGTGTTTTGCGGCAAATGTGCCAACGTTCTATCTTTTTTATGAGATGATGACCCTGATAACAGTACCGCTTGTAATACATTCCGAGACAAAAGAAGCTATTTCGGCAGGGCTGAAATATTTGGGGTATTCGGTATTTGGTGCAGGGCTTGTTCTGCTTGGATTCTTTTTTGTAAATGCGTATTCTGTGGGAGATTTTGCGTCTGGAGGTACGCTTGACCAAGCTCTTGTGGCAGGCAATGAGCCGCTGCTTCTTGTGATATACTTTGTAATGGTAATCGGGTTTGGGTGCAAAGCTGGTATGTTTCCTTTGCATGCATGGCTTCCGACAGCGCATCCGGTGGCCCCGGCTCCGGCGTCGGCAGTTCTCTCCGGGATTATAACAAAAGCCGGAGTGCTTGGGATAATACGTATTACGTATTTTGTATTCGGGACAGAGTTCCTCGGCGGGACATGGGTTCAGACGGTGCTGCTAATACTTGCACTTTTGACTGTATTTATGGGTTCAATGCTTGCGTATAAGGAGAGACTGCTGAAGAAGAGGCTGGCTTATTCAACGGTCAGTCAGGTATCGTATGTGATTTTTGGGCTTATGCTTATGAGTCCAGCAGGTCTCACAGGGGCCCTCCTTCAGGTCGCGTTTCATGCGGTGGCAAAGAACATCCTCTTTCTTTCGGCTGGGTCAATCATATATAAGACTGATAGGACGTATGTCGACCAGTTGCGCGGGATAGGGAAGCAGATGCCCATAGTTATGTGGTGTTTTACGATAGCGTCACTATCGCTTGTGGGAATACCTCCGCTCGCGGGATTTGTAAGCAAATGGTTCCTTGCGACTGGGGCTCTTGCTGATTTTGGAGTGCTTGGGACTGTAGGAGCGGCTGTGTTGCTTGTAAGCGCGCTGCTCACAGCCGGATACCTGCTGCCGATTATGGCCGCAGCATTTTTCCCCGGAACCGATTACGGCTACGCAGAAATGGAGAAGCGTGAGCCAAATGGGCTGATGACTGTTCCGCTTTCGCTGTTTTCTGCGGCGGCGGTAGTGCTTGGAATTTTTCCGACGGGCTTGATAAATTTCTTCCAATCGCTTGCCGGACAGATAATAAAGTAGCGGAATTTTGCAGTTCCCGAGAAAGGAGCGGTTAAAATATTGAACAGCTTAATTGTTATCCTGCCTGTGCTGCTGCCGATAGTTGCGGGAGCGGGGCTTCTGATCTCCGGGTGCAGTGACCGGAGGAAGAGACAGATATATGTTGCCTCTGTTGTAGCGGTAAATATGTTGATAACGCTTGGAGTAATTTTCTTTGGACCGAAAGAAGAGCTGACGCTGATAAGATTCAGCGAGGGGATGAGCCTTGCGTTTCGTGTAGATGGGCTTTCGTCGGTTTTTGGGACAATGGTTTCAGTTCTCTGGACCGTGACGACATTTTACTCGTTTGAATATATAAAGCACGAGGGAAAAGAGACAAAATTTTTCTCGTTCTTCACGATGAGCTTTGGAGTAGTGGTTGGGCTGTCATTTGCGGCAAATATGCTCACGTTTTATCTGTTTTATGAGCTGCTGACGCTTGCTACTTTGCCGCTCGTTATGCATGCGATGGATGATAAGGCACGCTCTGCCGGTAAGAAGTACCTGATCTATTCGATGTCGGGTGCGGCGTTTGCCTTTATCGCGATGATATTTATTTCGCAGTTCGGCTCACTGGATTTTGTAATGGGCGGAACCCTTGCGGCTGAGAAGATTAGTGGGTATAAGGACGTGTTGCTTACAGTATACCTGCTTGGATTTATGGGATTTGGAGTGAAGGCGGCAGTTTTCCCGTTGCATGGCTGGTTGCCGTCGGCATCAGTTGCGCCAACTCCGGTGTCTGCTCTGCTTCACGCTGTAGCAGTGGTTAAGGCGGGAGTATTTGCAATAATCCGCCTCACATATTATTGCTTTGGTACAGAATTCCTGTATGGGACATGGGTGCAATATGTGATGATGGGAGTTGTGATATTTACGATAGTGTTTGGATCTACCATGGCCCTACGCACGAGCCATTTCAAGCGTCGCCTTGCGTATTCCACAGTGAGCAACCTCTCTTACATACTTTTCGGAGTAGTACTTATGACGCCGGCAGGTCTTGTTGGCGGGCTTATTCATATGATATTCCATGCTGTGATAAAAATAACTCTCTTCTTCTGCGCTGGTGCGGTGCTTTATAAGACACATCACGAGTACGTCTATACCCTGGAGGGCTTTGGAAAAGCGATGCCTGTAACGATGTTGACATTTGCTATCAGCTCTCTTGGATTGATAGGAGTTCCTCCGTTTGCTGGATTTACAAGCAAATGGCAGCTCGCGACGGCTGCTGTCGAAACAGGTAACCCGCTGGCATATGTGGGAATAGCGGCGCTTATCATTTCTGCACTGCTGACAGCACTATACCTGCTTTCAGTTGTGATAACCGCATATTTCCCCAAAAAGGATTTTCGTTTGGAGCAGGTGAAGGACGTGGCTGATCCTAACAGGCTTATGACTGTTCCGCTGACGTTACTGACTGCTGCTTCGGTTGTGTTGGCAGTATTTCCTGCGCCGCTGATAAACATTTTCCAGCAGATAGCTGCCGGATTGTTCTAAGCTGGCAGTATATTCTGCAAGGAAAGGTGTGAAATAATGGAATTTTTAATGCTGCTTGTGGTGTTTGCCCCGATGGTATGTGGGATCATTGCGTACTATTCAGGTAGAAAGTCATACACTATGCCGCAGATACTTTCTATTTTAGTTACCGCAATAGGAAGTGCAGTTTCGGTGATACTACTTGCGGGCAAAGCGGAGTTTCGGGTGGATGGGTTCTGCGGACTTGGATTACATTTTACAGCCTCAGGTTTCAATGGAGCGCTTGCGGTGTTGGCTTCTTTTATTTGGCTTGTGACATCGATAACTTCTGTAGGATATCTAAAGGAAACTAGTAACCAGGCTCGCTATTATATGTTTGCTCTTATTACCTATGGGGCTACGCTTGGTATATTCCTTTCTGCAAACCTATATACTACTTTTATCTTTTTTGAGATGATGTCCTTTGCCTCATATGTACTTGTTATGCACAATGAGGATCATGCGGCATATCGCGCAGCTCAGAATTACCTTGCTTTTGCGGTGGTAGGCGGGCTTGTAACGCTGATGGGCGTGTTTATGCTATATAGCCTTACAGGGACGCTTGAGATATCTGAGCTGTATGTGGCATCCTCGGCAGTACAGAATAGGGGAATGCTGTATGCTGCTGGAGTATTGACGCTATTTGGCTTTGGGGTAAAGGCGGGAATGTTCCCGCTACATACATGGCTGCCTACTTCATATATGTATGCGCCTGCACCTACAACAGCGCTTTTGTCTGCAATATTGAGTAAAGCGGGTATATTTGGGATATTTGTTCTTACGGGTCAGGTGTTCCTGCACGATGAAAAGTGGGGAATGTTAATACTTGTCCTAGGCATGCTAACGATGGTTGTCGGTGGGGTATTTGGCGTGCTAACAATGAATCTAAAGCGCACATTGGCTTTTTCATCTATGTCGCAGATAGGATTCATCCTTGTAGCGGTTGGTATGCAGGGTTTGCTGGGTGAGGAAAATGCGCTTGCGGTTGATGGCAGCATACTGCATCTGTTTAATCATTCTATGATAAAGGTGTTGCTATTCAGCTGTGCTGAGATAATTTTCTTTAATACCGGCACATACGATTTAAACAAAATCCGAGGTTTTGGAAGGAACAAGCCTCTGCTAGGATTTGCTTTTGCGATGGGAGCGCTTGGAATTATTGGTATGCCGTTATGGAACGGATATATAAGCAAAACACTTATACACGAAAGCATCGTTGAATATATAGCGATTGCAGGTGAAATGAGTGGTCTGTTTAGGTTCGTCGAATGGGTATTTATAATATCCGGAGGGCTGACATGTGCATATATGCTAAAAATATTTGTTGCAGTATTTATTGAAAAGCCTGAAAAGCCGCTGGAAAAGAAACAGTATGTGTCACCAGTAGTTGCGGCGGTGGTGTCGGTCTGCGCGGTGATCCTTCCGCTGATGGGCATGCTTCCGTACAATATAATGAATGGAATAGCTGGTCTGTGCAGGGGGATGGTAAATGGAAAGGCACCTGAGCATATCGTTAATTACTTTTCGTTTACCAATATCAAGGGAGCCGCTTACTCGCTGATTATAGGGGTTGTAATCTATTTTGTCGTTGTGCGGCTTATTATGACAAGGAAGAGCAAGAAGGGTGGAAAAACATATATAAATCTGCCGTCGGTGTTTAGCATCGAAAAATATGTATATCGCCCGTTGATGCTTACTGTGTTGCCGTTTGTAGGGGCATTTTTTGCAAGGGTTGCAGGATCGCTTGTTGACTGGATAATTTTATTTTTCCGCAAGACCATATTCAATGATCCATATCGCCCAGTGCTTGCGCCGACAGACAATTATTTCGGAAAGTATTCCAGGCGGAGCTCGCAAAGAAAAGGGTTCACGATGAGTTTGGCATACAGCCTGATGCTTGCCGGGATAGGTGTTATGGCAACGCTGTTTTATCTGCTGTTTGCTTAAGCCTATTTTGTAAAATAATAACGAGTGCTGTTGCGAAATATAAGTTGGAACTGCACCTCTTTGATTAGGATATAAACAAGCAACTCGCTTGAGCTAAAGATAATTGCGGTAGATAAGAAAATGTTATATGTCTGTTTTGATGACAAAAGGCAGCGTAGCGTTTGCTATGCTGCCTTTTGTCATGTTATTGTGAGGATTACAGGAGCTTAAGCTGTCAAGCAAATAATTCTCTGCGATATTGAAGCGAGGAAAGAGGAAGAGGTATTTAAGCATGTGGATAGATAATCTCCGTGGAGTGCAAGTCGCGCCAGTCGGTGGCTTCGACCAGAGTGCTCCCCACAAGCTTTTCATGTACGATGGTATGTATATATTTATAGTGATTGCTGTCCTCGCACACAGAGACAAGTTTTATAGAGTCACCCTCCTGCAAAGTGATGACCTCGGTTATATTGGTGGTGTACGATTCCCCTAAAAAATAGGAGGAGACATTGGCAGAGCCACTGTCTGAAGGTGAGGCAATAGCAGGCTCAGCCGGCTCTGTATCTGAATTGCCAGAAGAAGGATTCTTAAGGTCTATTGGATATTCCCTGTATAACTCGTCGTTTATCAATATTTGTACAGAAGCTGATATAGGATATGGGTATGGAAGATTGCTGTCGGGATCAAAAGGCTTTGAAAAGCTGATGGTAGTATTAATATCAGAATTATTAAAAGTTAATTTTTGTTCAAGAGGGTAAAAGCTATAACGGGAACAGGAGCTTTGGATGTCGAGCAAAAAATAATCCAGAGGCAGGGAAAAGGGCTCAAGGGGTTCGTTTTGCTTTATGCCATCCTGTTCATATGTCAGCATAAGATTGATTTCTGTTGACATTGGTAGATTAGTAATTTCGGTCTCAAATGCAGAACCATTGAGAACGGCGGCAACGGGCAGGCTGGTTTCTCCAAACTCTGCGGTAAAAGTAAAGCTCATGTTGTCTGTAAAGGTTTTTGGAAGTACGGAAAGCTTTGCGGTAAATATTTGATTGGCGAGATCCACAGCCACAATCTCACAGTTAAAGGTTGAAACAATACTGTTTTGACTTTCTAAAAGTGATGAAAAATTTGCAGAAAATGAGGATAATTGCGATTGAACAGATGAATTTATATCAGAAATTCTAAATTGCAAATCTGAAATTTCATCATTTATGCGTCCGATTTTTGAAAAAGTAAAAATATAAAACAGAGCTATTATCAGTACAGTTGCCACAGAAAAAACTATAAAGCGTTTGGACTTTACGGACTGCTTCGAGGCTGCGATATGTTTATCAATAAGCAGCTCTATCTTTGCAACTTGATCTTCGCTAAATTCCTGGGAAATAGCTGGAGATTGAGCCTGTTCGGTAGTTTCTTCCACCTGTAACAGTTCGTTTAGTGATACGCCAAAAATGCGAGAAAGCTCTATAAGCTTTTCAACTTCAGGAATAGCGGCACCGCTTTCCCATTTTGATACAGCTTGTCGAGAGACCCCTAGTTTCTCGGCCAGTTCCTCTTGGGAAAAACTGTTTTGTTTTCTCAGTGTCTGTAATTTTTCGGGTAAATTCATATTTTTCTCCTTATATTGATGTATGCAATAAAATAAAGCGATGACTCAAAACCTGCTGGTGAAGAGTTTCTGTATGCAGAAATAATATCAGTGTTTCCTCTAAAATTCTACCAACTGCCGTTTTCTTTTTGTCAACCTCTGGTTGCATATAGCCATATTGACGAAAAAACAAAAAAATAAATAAAAACACTTATTAAAGTTTATCATATCATTATTTTTAAAACAAGTTGGAATGATCCGGAAAATGATGTATAATAATGTGGTTTCTTATGGCAATGATCTGGTAGAAGCTTTGAAAAAGTATGAAATATAGAAGAGATGTGATTTTATGGAAAACTTTATTATCTCGCTCGAAGTAGTTTGTCCAATGTTTCTTATGATGCTTGTCGGATTTATCATAAAAAAGATAAAAATTGTCGATGACAGTACCCTGAAACAGACAAATAATATGGTATTCAGGATATTTCTTCCGATGCTTGTATTTAGAAATATATATACAAGCGATTTGAGTGTATCCTTTAGCCCAAAGCTACTGCTTTTTGCTCTGGCAGCGATACTTGCACTTTTCTTTTTGGCGTTTGTGGTGATTGTATGTATCGAAAAAGACAACCGCAGAAAAGGGGTGCTTATCCAGGCGATATTCCGGAGCAATTTTGTGCTTTTTGGTATACCGGTAATAACTTCTCTGTACGGTGAGGAAAGCGCTGGTGTTGCTTCAATAATAATCGCTGTTGCAATACCTCTTTATAATGTTCTTGCTGTGGTGTCACTGGAGATATTCCGCGGCGGAAGGATTGACGTGAAAAAGATACTGAAAGGTATAGTGACAAATCCGCTGATAATTGGGTCGGCACTTGGGATACTAATTCTTCTTTCTGGATTCGAGATGCCGGCAATGATAGATGGTACTGTTGACAGCCTTTCCAAAATCGCCACACCTCTTGCCTTTGTAATATTGGGAGGGACATTCGACTTTAGTACTCTTAAAAGTGATATACGTCCGCTGCTTATTGGAGTGCTTGGTAGATTGGTTGCCTCTCCGATGATAGGGCTTCCGATAAGCATTCTGCTTGGGTTCAGGGGGGCGGAGCTTGTTGTGCTGATGGTGATGTTTGGTGCTCCACCTGCAGTGTCGTCTTTCACTATGGCACAGCAGATGGACGCGGACAGCGACCTTGCGGGTTCAATAGTGATTATTGCATCGATAGCTTCGATATTTACTGTGTTTTTGTGGACATTCCTGCTGAAACAGACTTGTTACATATAGAGTGTTTGAGCAATGAAGTGTTTTAAATATATGAGAGATGATGAAAAGCGAGAGAAGAGTTACCAGGAATTTGTTGCTTATAATGGAGCATACCCTGTAGATAAAGATTTAGACTGGGAAGATATTAGCTCAATTCGTAGAAGAATCTTGCCTGTTTTTGATAAATATAGGCACTATCCAAAAGTTATTGTTGCTTGTCATGGGATATTTGTCCAGTCTCTTTGCGGTGGATACCACCCTGAAAACGGTGAAATTGTAGAGTTTGAATACTAAAAATTTTGCGTTGAGCATAACCTTTTGAAAATACATGTTTTGGATTTGTTTATATAACATTTCTTGGAAGTTATAATACAATTTTGGTGTATAAAATCAAAAAATAAGAGGTGTAATCACCTCTTATTTTTGTTTGTCTCTTTGTATTAACAGCTTTATCGCTTCTATCGAACAGAGAATGCCTTTTTCGGTGTCGAGACAATCCGGCTCACAAAGCCCCATAGCCTTGCGTTCCTGGTTCCACAATACATTTAAAACAGCACCGGCACGGCAGCCAAGGGCCGCGGATACGACAAACAGAGGAGCGGTTTCCATTTCGCTTGCCAGTACGCCAAGACGCTTCCAAGCTTCCCATTTTTGAAGCAAATCGTAGGAAACGGGCATTCTTTCAGGAGAATGTTGACCATAAAATGAATCCTTGCACTGGACGACACCGATGTGCGCTATATACCCGCAGCTGTTTGCGGCATCGGCAAGAGCTTTAACGACCTCGAAATCGGCAGATGCCGGATATTCTACCGGTGCGTAGTGAAGAGAAGTGCCTTCCTGCCTGACCGATGCAGAAACAATCACCAGATCTCCGCTTTTAACTTTTGTGTTTATACCGCCGGTGGTGCCTATGCGTATAAATGTATCCGCACCGCATGCGTGGAGTTCTTCGGCAGCAATAGCGGTTGATGGTCCACCAATGCCGGTGGAGCATACGGAGACTTTTTCTCCAAATAATTCCCCTGTATATGTAACAAATTCTCTGTTTGCAGCAATTTTTTTGGGAGAGTCCAGATATTTGGCTATTGCAGGTACACGTCCAGGGTCACCGGGAAGAATGCAGTAGCGACCAACATCCCCCGGAGAAATCATGAGATGAAATTGTTCAGACATAGCTTTTCTCCATAATAGTATATAGTATATAAATATTGTAGACCAGAATGTAATATTTTGCAATAGCTTGTGCAATTGTAACCTTTTGTAACCTTAATCTTCCTTGAAAATAGTTAAGTTATGTGGTAAACTGCAGTATATACATAAAGTATAAGACTCCGGCGACGCCGGATATATTTTTGAAATTATGGCAAGTAATGAGGAGAACCCATAATTTTAAAATAAACCGGGGGTCATATGAAAAAGGTAGTACTAATTATTTTGACACTTGTTTTGGGAATAGCTATAGGAGGAACAGTCGCTATATTTACTAATATGGATACTCTTTTGCTTGGAAAAAGTGATGCGGTAACGACGTTTAGTGTGAGTAGTGACAGTAATGCAGCGTTGGTATGTGATGCGTATACCATTGTAGATATACTAGAAAAAAGAGATTATACTGCACTATCAGAGTGGGTCCATCCTGTAGAAGGGATATATTTTACGCCTTACTCAACGGTTGTAAAGGAAGAAAACCAGCATTTTCAGGCTGATACAGTGAAAAACTTTGGCACAAGCTCAACAATATACGATTGGGGAATGGAAGATGGCTCGGGAGCGCCGATAAGCCTGACCCCATCGCAATATTTTGAGCGGTTTGTGTATGATTACGATTTTATAAAAGCTGAGCAGATAGGTATAAATAGCGTTGTACGGAGCGGAAATTCCCTGGAAAATGTAAAAGATGTATTTCCGGATGCAGAGTTTGTGGAGTTCCATTTCCCGGGAAGTGAGGAGTATGGTCAGATAGACTGGGAGAGTCTAAAACTTGTTTTTGAAGATTACAATGGAAAAAGAAAGCTTATTGCGATAATTCACAGCCAATGGACAGTATAATTAAAAGCCGCGGAACTCCGCGGCTTTTGATATAATTTGATATAATATAAGTTAATTTAATAGTTTTCTGCTTTCATCTGGAAATATGCCTTGGGGTGTGAGCAAACAGGACATATCTCCGGAGCCTGGTTCCCTTCGACGACAAACCCGCAGTTGCGGCAAATCCAGTACTGTTTAGTATCGCGCTTAAAGACAACATTGTTTTCGATATTTGCGAGAAGTGCATTATAGCGCGCTTCGTGATCAGCCTCGATAGTGCCGACCTTTTCAAAAAGAAACGCTATATTGTCAAAACCTTCTTCCTTCGCTTCTTCTGCAAATTGCTTATACATTGAGGTCCATTCATAATTTTCCCCTGCGGCGGCATCCTTAAGGTTGCGCGCGGTGTCTCCGATACCGTCTAGAAGCTTGAACCAGATCTTTGCATGTTCCTTTTCGTTGTCGGCAGTTTCCGTGAAGAGGGCGGCTATCTGCTCATAACCCTCTTTTTTTGCTTGGCTTGCGAAAAAGGTGTACTTATTACGAGCCTGAGATTCCCCAGAAAATGCATCGCGCAAATTACGCTCTGTTTTACTACCTTTGAGTTCTGGCATAGCGATAACTCCTTTCAAAATTTCAAATTATTGCATATAAAGAGATAAACCGACTGAAGTATTGCATTAAGTTCAGAATATCCCTTAATTCTAAAATAGTGACTATTAGCATAACAGAAATAGTAGTCATTCCTATTATAGCATAAAGAAAAAGGTTGTCAATAGCTGCGAATAAGTATGGTCCGTGCGTAGTGCGCACAGACCGGAGATGTTACTTTTCAGTCGCTTTTGTTGTGGTATCTTTTTCGTTGTCATCGCCGGCGCCCACTCCAATACTGCCGCTTATACTGCCGCTTATACCGGCGTCATCCTTTTCAGAAGAGTCTGTGTTACTGCTGTTACTACTGTTACTGGTAGTGGTGCTATCCTTATCAGTGTTGTTCATACCGGAGGTGCTTGTGCTACCAGTGGTGGAGGCGGTGGTCGCTGCAGTCGTAGTTGCCTTTGAATCGTCTACGTTTGTTGTGCATCCAGCGGCGACTATAGCGATGAGCATTGCAGCAACAAGAAGAAATGCTTTTTGTTTCATATTCTTTGTTCCTTTCGTTTAGGTATTTGCGCAGCCTTCCCGATTAGTATTGCCCGGGAGCAGCTTTTTAAACATTATTTTGGAATTTGTTCCGAGCATATTATTTGTAGTATACAGAAAAAAACGCTGTCCAAATTTTTCCTGAAAATGGACAGCGTTTTTTTATTTAAAATTTTTTCTTGCCTTTTGATTTTTCGAAAAAGTTTTTGTGGAACGTGGAGACGAAATATCGCCTTTGATTTGTTTGTGTCCGGAACGTGATTGAGAAATGCTGCCGGAGCTTGATGAAGCTGATTTGGTCTTTGAGCGGTTTTGAAAGGAAGGTTTGTCTGAGGATTTTGGCGGATGCGGAGAAATGAGGCAGCGTTTCCCATAGCCTATCAGATCCTGGCGACCTGCCTCAATAAGGGCTTCGCGTACAAGACGGTAATTTTTTGGATTTTTCCATTGAAGGAGCGCTCGCTGCATTGCCTTGTCCCTTTTTGAGATGGGGACAAAGACAGGCTCCATTGTGCGCGGGTCCAGCCCGGTGTGGTACATAGTAGTTGAAAGAGTTCCGGGAGTGGGATAAAAATCCTGCACTTGCTCCGGGTGTCTGCCAACTGAATTGAGATATTCCGCCAGCTTTATTGCATCGTTTAATGTAGATCCTGGGTGTGAAGATATTAAATACGGGACAAGAAATTGCTTTAATCCATACTTTTCATTAAGCTTTTTGTACTTTTTTTCAAATTTGAGATATACATCGAAGTGTGGTTTTCCCATATAATCCAGCACCGAATCAACGCAATGCTCAGGAGCTACCTTGAGCTGTCCGCTTATATGGTATTTGACAAGCTCGGCAAAAAATTCTCCATTTTTATCTTGCATTAGGTAGTCAAAACGTATACCGGAGCGTACAAACACCTTTTTAATACCTGGTATTGCGCGTATTTTGCGGAGAAGAGCCATATAATCGCTGTGGTCAGCAATGAGATTTTTGCAGGCAGTGGGAGCAAGACAGCGCTTGTGCCTGCAAAGACCATTCTTCTCCTGTAACTTACAAGAGGCGTGGCGGAAATTTGCGGTAGGACCGCCAACGTCATGGATATATCCTTTAAATCCGGGATGATGGGTTAGCTTTTCCGCTTCGCGTAGGATCGACTCGTGACTCCTGACAGAAATAGCACGACCCTGATGAAAGGCAAGAGAACAGAAATTGCAAAATCCAAAGCACCCACGGTTATGTGTTATCGAAAATCTTACTTCCTC
>CALXAZ010000142.1 GCA_944386395.1 uncultured Clostridia bacterium | reverse complement strand
GCTCTATTCCAAGAAGTTTCCCATGACGGGCTGCACGTCTGAGCAGGCGTCTAAGGACATATCCTCTTCCCTCATTAGAGGGCAATACACCATCACAAATCATGAATGTCGCAGAGCGTATGTGGTCAGTAACAACGCGAAGTGAAATATCATTTTTTTCATTTTTACCATATACTGCATTTGCAATCCTGGCAATATGCTTCATTATATTTTGAACAGTATCAACTTCAAACAGATTATCTACATTCTGCATAACGCAGGCAAGACGTTCCAGCCCCATTCCTGTATCAATATTTTTCTGCTTCAGTTCTGTATAATTGCCATTTCCATCATTATCAAACTGTGAAAAAACAATATTCCAGATCTCCATGTATCTGTCGCAGTCACATCCTACTGTGCAGTCCGGTTTTCCGCAGCCATATTCTTCTCCGCGGTCATAATATATCTCACTGCACGGCCCGCATGGTCCTGAACCATGCTCCCAGAAGTTATCCTCTTTGCCAAATCGGAATATACGCTCTGCAGGGATTCCCATTTCCTTATTCCATATTTCCCACGCTTCATCATCATCCTGATATACAGACGGATAGAGTCTTTCCGGATCAAGTCCCATCCATTCCGGAGATGTCAGAAATTCCCAGCTCCATTCTATTGCTTCGCGCTTAAAGTAATCCCCGAAAGAAAAATTTCCCAGCATCTCAAAATATGTGCCATGGCGGGCAGTTTTCCCTACATTATCTATATCTCCCGTCCTTATACATTTCTGACAGGTACATACCCTGTGCTTCGGTGGCTCCTCTTCACCTTTAAACCATGGTTTCATCGGGGTCATACCCGCATTGATCAGCAATATTGACTTATCATTTTGTGGTATCAAAGAAAAACTCGGTAAACGCAGGTGATCTTTTGTCTCAAAAAACGACAAAAACTTTTCCCGTATCTCATTTACTCCCATATAATTCATAATATACCATACCTTCCTAAAATTTATCCCATTGTTCAGGCTTTTCAATCATTGCCCATGCTTGCCTGCGAGTACGATCTATCATAAAAAACCGCCCTAAGCCAAAGCTTAGGGCGGATATTTATCCGTGGTACCACCTAAATTCGCAGCAAACCTGCGCACTCTACCGGCAAAGCCGTCTCCATATAACGGTGGACACCGTCGAAGCCTACTTCATTCGGTCCGCAGCTCCGGGATGGCTCCTGCCGCCTCTCACGAGAACTTTCACCAGCCGTTCCCTCTCTATGCTTTAAAGCAGACAGTTATTTCCCATCATCGCATTATCATATTTTACTTTTATAGGTTATCATGCCAGAAATTTTTTGTCAATACATTTTAACAAGATATTTGCCATGATTCCATATATTTTATTAATAAAACATGATATATCAATGTATAACTTTTAAGTTGTCCCTTAGGTCTTTACCTTTATGGTTTTTGACTGCCACTTTCCTGTCTTGTAGCGGATAAATGCAAGTACTGCCGCCCCAAACCATCCAATAGGGATTGCAAATGCAATACCCAAAAATCCAATGCTTTCAAAGCTGCAAAGTATGTATGCGGCAACTACGCGCAAACCAAGATCCATCATCATAGCAAGCATTGACGCTACAGAGTCTCCAGATCCCCTTAGAGTAGAATTAAATACGTTCATTGCCGCAAATATCACTGTAAACGGGGCAAATGTACGGAGAAATTGGGCCCCATAGCTGATGACCACAGTTTCGCTGCTATCTACGAACAACCCCACAAGCACATCACCTATCGAAATAAGCAAAACAGCAAGGAGAATGCAAAGCGCACCTGTAAACATCAGTATCTTCTTTTGTCCTTCTTTTGTCCTCTCAACATTGCCTGCGCCCATGTTCTGCCCGACATACACTGAATATCCCATTGCAAAGCTCTCAACCGGCAAATGTGAGAGCATCTCCATCTTGCTTGCAGCGGTATACGCCGCTATGTATGCCGACCCAAATGTATTGATAAGCCCCTGCACTAGTACAAACCCCAAATTCATAACTGAACCCTGCAATGCGCTTGGCAAGCCCAGACGAAGTATCTCACTAAAAAGCCCTTTATCAAAAACAAATTCGCCCTTTTTAAATTTGAAATACTCCACGCGGAAAGCAACATATATCGCACAGAGCACAACAGAAATTGCCTGCGATATAACCGTTGCCCATGCCACCCCGGCAACTCCCATATTGAGCCCTATAACAAACCAGAGATCTCCTATTATGTTTAGCACGCTCGAAATTATAAGGAATATAAGAGGTGTAGCAGAATCTCCCAGCGAACGCAGTATGGCCGCAAAGAAATTATACAGCATCAGGAAAACTATCCCGGACATATATATTCTGAGATAAGTGACTGCATCCTCAAAAATATTATCTGGCACCCTTGTCCAACGGCAAAGTTGGCTAGCGATAGCTACTCCCAATATCGAAAGCAAAACAGATAATATTGTTACAAAAATAAGCGTCGTTGAAATTGAAGCCTTGATGCGCTCGTTAAGCTTCGCTCCCACAAGCTGCGCTACAACGATGCTTGCACCAGTAGTCAGCCCTGATGCAGCAGATATCAACAATCCAGACACATGCCCACTCGCACCTACTGCAGCCAGAGCATTTGCTCCGACAAAATTTCCGACTACTATGCTATCTACCATGCTGTAAAGCTGTTGAAATATGCTGCCGATAAGTATCGGAAGTCCAAATAGCACTATAAGCTTAAGCGGTGATCCCTCTGTCATATCTACTGCCGCACGTGATTTGCTAAATATTTTCAAAAAACATCTCTCCACTCTTAAATTTTAGGTATCTCCTCAAAGTCTGCATCCAAAGTCGCATATGCATTGAGCGACATATCTGCCATATTTCCGGCAAGATACTCATAGTAGCCCTGACACCCTATCATTGCACCATTATCTCCACACAACCACAAAGGCGGCAGAAACAGCTTGATACCCTTTTTTTCACATTCAGTTTTCAAAATCTCTCGAATTTTTGAATTTGCAGCAACACCTCCCGCGGCACAGATCTTGGTATATTTGTTTTCTTCAGCCGCTTCAATAACTCTTGGAACAACCGTATCGCTCACAGCTAACTCAAACGAGGCTGCAAGCCCTGGTAAGTCAATGTTTTCACCCTTCTGTTCAGCGTTATGTACAAGATTTATTACTGCCGTCTTTAGTCCTGAAAATGACATGTCATACCGGCATCCATCAACCTTTGCCCTTGGCAACTTATAAGAATTTTCGTCCCCGGTAGTCCCGAGCCTGTCTATTTCCTTCCCCCCGGGATAACCTATTCCAAGAACACGTGCAACCTTATCAAACGCTTCTCCAGCTGCATCATCACGTGTAGAACCAATAATTTTGTATCTTGTATATCCATCAACTCCCAGCAGAAGAGTATGCCCTCCCGATGCTACAAGAGCCATAAAAGGCGGTTCAAGCTCCGGAAATGCGATATAATTTGCTGCGACATGTCCTCGTATGTGATGCACTGGGATGAGCGGCTTTCCCAGCGCAAACGCCAATCCCTTGGCAAAGTTCATCCCAACCAACAGCGCACCTATAAGACCTGGAGCAAATGTCACCGCTACAGCATCGATCTCGCTCATTGATATACCGGCATCGTTCACAGCTTTCTTCGTAAGCCCACTTATAACCTCTATATGTTTGCGGGATGCTATCTCAGGAACAACTCCCCCATATACTGTGTGCATATCTATCTGCGATATCACAGTATTTGACAAGACCTCTCTGCCGTTCCTCATTACCGCTACTGCAGTCTCATCGCATGACGACTCTATAGCAAGTATCAGCATCTACTCTTCCCCCATCCTAGCAAGCATTATTAGAGCATCCTCTCTAGGCTGCTGATAATATCCTTTACGCACTCCAACTACACTAAATCCGTATTTTTTATACAACTTTTGTGCTATTTCATTAGAGCGTCTAACTTCTAACGTGAGCAGCTTTAGCTTCTCCTGTACAGCAGTACGCTTGACCTGGCGCATCAATGCAGAACCTATACCGCTTTTTCTGTGCTCCGGAGAAACCGCCACATTTGTTATATACCCTTCATCTATTATCAGGTGCATACCTATATACCCAACAACATTGCCTTTAAAGTCCTCTGCCACAAAATATCTTGCATAATCGTTTACAAGCTCTCCCGCTAGCATATCCCTGCTCCACGGCATCGAAAAGCAGAGCTGTTCCAGCTCCGCCATTTCATCTACATGCCCCTCTGTCATAGGTACAATATCAATTTCAGTCATCTATATCATCCATTCGCTCTTTTAACTTCCCTATAAGGGTTTTTAATGCGTTATACAACTCCTTACCTGTGCGCTCATATGCGGAACGGTCTCCCCCATAAGGATCAGCAATATCTGTATCCGCCACAGTAAATATCTTATCCTGGTACTTTGGAAAGGCCTCTCTGAGCGCAAGACATTGAGATTCTGTCATACAGAATACATACTTTGCCACTTGCATTATTTCTTCATTCACCTGCCTTGCGGTGTGCATGCTTATATCAGCTCCGTATTCCGCCGCAATTTCAATTGATAATTCTGACGCTCGCGATGGAAACGCCATTATCCCACAGGATTCCGCATATACCGGCAGATTTTCCCTCTCAGCAAGTACATTAAATATTCCTGCAGCGAGTGGACTTCTGCATGTATTGCCTGAACACACAAAAAGTATCCTCATACTATTTAGCCTCATACCATGTTTTTCCCAGTGAAGCCTCTGCCACAAGCGGCAGGTCTAGCTTCACAACGTTTTCCATCTCCTCTGTAAGGAGCTTCTTTACTTCTTCCGCCTCATTTTCCGGAGCTTCGACTATCAGCTCGTCGTGTACTTGAAGAATCAGCTTAGCCCTGAACCCCTCTTTTTTCAGGCGTTCGCTTACTTTCAGCATGGCAAGCTTTATAATATCAGCCGCCGAACCCTGCACCGGGGTATTCATTGCAGCACGCTCTCCAAAAGAACGAATATTATAATTTTGGGATTTCAGCTCCGGCAGATACCGGCGCCGGTTCATTATTGTTGTGACATAACCGACCTCTTTTGCCTTTTCCACCACATCGTGCATATATTGGCGTATTCCAGAGTAGTGCTCGAGGTAACTGGAAATATATTCCTTAGCCTCGCTTCTGAATATCCCCAGATCTTCCGCTAAAGAAAATTCAGATATTCCATAGACTATGCCAAAATTAACTGCTTTTGCTCTTCTTCTATATTCTGGACTTACGTCCTCTGGAGCAATTTTAAAAACCTGCGACGCAGTTATCCTGTGTATATCCTCTCCGTTCTTAAAGGCATTTATCATTGCCTTGTCATGTGATATGTGCGCAAGCACTCTAAGTTCTATCTGGGAGTAATCTGCATCTACAAATACGCAGCCATCCCCCGCTACAAACATTTTCCGTATCTCGCTCCCCAGCTCCTGCCTCACAGGTATATTTTGGAGATTTGGCTCAGTCGAGCTGAGCCTTCCAGTAGCCGTGACCATCATATTAAATTTAGAGTGTATTCTTCCGTCTTTTCCAATCACTTTCAAAAGACCCTCGCAATAGGTGGAGCGCAGCTTTGTCAACTGCCGGTATTCGATTACCTGCCGTATAATTGGATGCTTGTCCTTGAGCTTTTCCAAAACCTCTATATCTGTTGAATATCCGCTTTTTGTTTTTTTAACAGGAGGCAGCCCTAACCTTTCAAATAATATCTCTCCAAGCTTTTTTGTTGAATTGACATTAAACTCCTCTCCTGCCAGCAAATATATAGTTGCCTGAGTACGCTCTATTTTCTCTGAAAGCTCAGTGGAGAACCTTTGCAACATACCAGAATCGACTTTCATTCCAACATGTTCCATCTCCGCAAGCACACGGCAAAGCGGAAGCTCAAGAGTAAAATATAGCTTGTGCATATCCGCTTTCTCAAGGTCCGGCAGCAGCTTATCATAAAGATCAGAAATTGCACAAGCATGCCTGGATATTACCTTTTCCTTATCATTTTCCGCATCTTGAGACAGCCCATCACCATTTATAAAGATGCTTTCAGAAGGTAGCTGCCTGTGAAGATACGCAAGAGCTGTTTTTTCAAGCGAATAATTTCCCGCAGTTGAATCGAGAAGATATGCTCCCAGCGCCGTATCAAACTCAAAATCAGTAAAATTTATCCCAGCGCTCATCAGCAGGGTATATATTTTTTTTACGTCATGACCTATTTTCCTAATTCCTCCACTAAAAACAAATTTTAGCAAGTTATTGTACTCATTTAGGTCAAAATTACTTTTTTTGATAATATATGCTCTCTTTTTATCATAAATAGCCAGCATCTCCAGAGCATTCTCAGCCACAACAGCGCATTGTCCTGTAATATCCCCAAGCATTTCCTGCCAGTTTTCTTTGTTAAGCAGACAAATTTCAGGTATGTTATCGTTCTTTTCGGTCTCCATTTGAAAATTCTCTGAATTTAATGACATTTTTTCTATAAACGATTTAAATTCAAGCTTTAAAAAGAGTGCGTACAACTTTTTTGTATCATAGGGCTTTGACAGAAGTTCGTTTACATCCAATTTTAAAGGAACATTACAGTCTATTGTTGCAAGGTCATAGCTGAGAAAAGCCATGTCCCTCCCTGCCTCAAGCTTTTTTCTTACTGCCGGCTTAATGTCAATTTCATCAAGATTCTGATAGATTTCCTGTATCGTACCAAACCGCTGTACAAGCTCAGATGCTGTCTTTTTCCCTATTCCAGCAACTCCCGGTATATTGTCAGATGGATCTCCCATGAGTGCTTTATAATCTATGAGCTTTTGTGGCTCAAACCCAAACTCTTCAAAGAATATCTCTGGAGTATAGTCTATGGTCTTTGTCTGACCCATAGCCGTAGACACAAATTTTACCCGTGAATGCTCCCCAACCAACTGAAGTGAATCCCTGTCTCCAGTTACTATAACGCTCTCTCCTCCAGACTCTGTCATCTTTCGTGAAAAAGTCCCAAGTATATCGTCTGCCTCATATCCTTCAAGTTCAAACCGGCAGATATTCATGGCATCTAAAACTTCTTTTAGTACAGGCATCTGGACTGCCAGCTCGTCTGGCATACCTGTCCTCTGTGCCTTATATGCTTCATATTTTCTGCTTCGAATAGTGGGGGCGTGTACGTCAAAAGCCACGCACACGCCATCCGGTTTTTCTTCATCCAAAAATTTGAGCAAAATATTTAAAAAACCATAGACTGCATTGGTATACAGTCCTTCTTTATTGGAAAACAGCCGTATGCCGTAAAAAGCCCGGTTAACTATACTGTTTCCATCAAGCATCATAACTTTCATAAGATTCCTCTTCAATTTTCACAGACGTACAAAGAAGCTATGCCTTGCGCCATTTGATTCCCTGCGGCGTATCCTCTAGTATTATACCCATTCCTTTCAGCTCATCACGGATGCGGTCAGCCTCTGCAAAGTTCTTTGCTTTTCTTGCCGCCTGTCTAGCCTCTATCATCTTTTCTATTTCGCTATCTATCTCCACTTTTTCTTCCTCCGGCTCCTTATCAAGATCCAGAGAGAAAATACGATTTGTTTTGATAATAAACTCATATATCTTATTTGACTTTATATGGTACCTCGCCATGTTCCATATAATCCCAAGCGCCTTTGGTATGTTGAGATCGTCATTTATCGCTTCCTCGAAAGACTTCTCAAACTCCTCAAGAACTCCATCCGGCAACTCATTTCCAGCTCCCTTATGTGCCTGTATAGCAGTTCTTAGATTTTTCAGAGAAGCCTTTGCAGCATCCATACCCTCAAAGGTGAAATTAAGCTTGTTGCGATAATGTGCATTAAGGCAGAAATATCTAAATTCAAGCGGATCATAGCCTCTTTCCATAAGCTGATCTATGGTGTACGTATTTCCAAGCGACTTTGACATTTTCCCGTTATTTACAAGCATAAATTCGCCATGCATCCACACTCTTGCAGCAGGATGACCAAACATTCCTTCCGCCTGTGCAATTTCATTTTCATGGTGTATCGGTATTGCGTCCACTCCGCCGGTATG
>CALXAZ010000141.1 GCA_944386395.1 uncultured Clostridia bacterium | reverse complement strand
TTCCACTCTAAGATCTGGAAAAGTTTCTGTCTTTAGCGTATTTGCAAAAATCTCAACGGCTTTCATCTCAGATTCCATACTTTCGCTCTCTTCTATCAAAGGACAAACAACATAAACCTGTCTACCTTCCTTCACAAGTTTGCGCGTAAAGGCATTTATGCGCTCTCGCATTCCTTCATCGACTGCAAATGTATCTACCGTCTGTCGTCCGGGGGGAAGCTCATCAATCAACGAGACATCCAGATCTCCATACATCATCAAAGCAAGAGTCCTTGGAATAGGAGTTGCAGACATTACCATTACATGTGGGTTTTTCCCCTTTTCAAAAAGCGTAGCACGCTGCACAACTCCAAATCTGTGCTGTTCATCAGTTATTACAAGCCCTAGCCTACTAAATCTGACACCTTCAGATATAAGGGCGTGTGTACCTATTACAAGATCGCAGTTTCCATCAGACACCATTTGTACAGTTTCGCGGCGTTTTTTCGCCGTCATCGAACCATTTATCAGGGCAACTCTTAACCCGAGCTTTCCTAAAAGTGGAGACAGAGATGAGAAATGCTGTGACGCTAAAATTTCAGTAGGCGCCATCAAAGCTGTTTGAAATCCGTTTTTCGCAGCAAACCACGCGGCGGCGGCAGCGACCATAGTTTTGCCTGAGCCCACATCGCCCTGTACCAGCCTGTTCATCGGACGCCCTGATGCCATATCCTTAAATGAATCGTTTATAGCCTTTACTTGGGCAGTAGTTAACGAAAAGGGAAGGACCTTTGTAAATTCTTTGAACTGTACAGGCTCCATCCTTATTCCATCTGCGCTTCTTGACGATTTTATCAGCCGTAAGCCTAACGTAAGCTTAAGAAGTTCCTCAAAAATCAAGCGCTTTTTCGCTATTTCAAGCTCTTTAAACGATGGTGGCATGTGTATAGTCTCATATGCGTAACGTATGCTACAAAGCCCGAGGCGGTCCCGAATCCCTACAGGAATAATTTCTTCTAGCTCATCCGCCGAAATCTGGAGAGCGCGCTGTATTGCGTTGCTCAGCGTATTTTGTTTTATCCCGGCTCCGAGACTATAAACCGGCACTATCCTTCGCGTTACATGAGCAGGGGAATCCTCTTCCTCAAAAACTGGATTTGTCATGCTCCTGTGGATAAGATCTCCATCCACCTTCCCATAAAAGATATAGTGACATCCGCTTGCCAGCCGCTGCTTTTGCCACGGTTGATTGAAAAAAGTAATTTTCGCTATGCCGGTACCATCTGAAACGTTGCATTTGACAATCTCCACCCCTTTACGTATCCTGCTCAATTTAGCAGGTGCTGTCAGACTGCCCTGGATACAAACATTTTCTCCTGGAAGGAGATCAGCGATTTTTTTTATCATTCGCCTGTCCTCATAATCGCGCGGAAAGTATTCTATAAGATCGCGTAGCGAAAAAATGCCAAGCTTATTAAAAAGCTTGGCTTTTTTCTCGCCTATACCGTTAACTTTAATAATATCGGTATCGATTTTAAACATTCTTTACCTCGTCGTATGTATACGACAAATTATTCCGCTGAAACTAGATAATAATATACCGGCTGCCCACCATATATAAAATTAATTTCAGCATTTTTGAATTCCTTTTCAAATACAGCTTTTACTTCTTCCAAATTCTCACCTTCTACATCTTTACCATAGAACACAGTGACAAATTCAGAAGGCTTTTTCGCCATATCCCTTACAAGTCTGCGCAACGCCGTGAGTTGAGACTTGTTATTTGAAATCAGTTCTCCCTCAAGTATTGCCAGATAATCTCCCTCTTTTATCCTCTTGCCATCAAAAAGACTGTCCCGCGCTGCATAAGTCATCTGACCTGTGCGGACTTTGGACAATGCATTTAGCATCTGCTCACGGTTTTGATTTGGCTCAAGCTCGGGATCAAACGCAAGCAACGCTGACACTCCCTGAGGTATAGTTTTCGTAGGTATCACCATTACCGTCTTTTCAGACATAGAAATGCATTGTTCTGCAGCCATGATTATATTTTTGTTATTAGGTAAAACAAGCACAATCTCTGCCGGAGTCGCATCGATCGCACGCAAAATATCCTCCGTACTGGGATTCATCGTCTGTCCGCCTTCCACCACACGATCAGCGCCTATATCGGCAAACACATCACGAATGCCGTCCCCGGCACACACTGTAACAATACCATATTTCTTTTCTGGTTCAGCAATATTCCTGGTTCCCGGTAAAACAGGATCTCTCCCGGTAATGATAACTTTTTCTGTATGCTGCACCCGCATATTGTCTATTTTCATACTTGTAAGAGAACCATATTTCAGCCCCTCTGTAATGGCCTTTCCAGGATCGTTAGTATGGACATGTATCTTTATTATATCCTCGTCCTCGACAAAGACGAGACTGTCGCCAAGGGAATCGAGATATGCCCTGAGCTTTTCAGGAGCCTTTTTCTTTCCTGGCTCCAGATTGACAATAAATTCAGTGCAATATCCATATTTTATATCTTCTGTTGAAAAACTGGAAAAATCTGCAGCTCCTCTAGATTTGGCTTCCGTCGATACAAACGGTATAACCTCTCCCTGGATTCCTTTTAACATGGCCTCGATGATCACACAAAAACCTTTTCCGCCAGCATCGATGACTCCTGCTTTCATAAGAACAGGATTTTGATTAACAGTATTCTCAAGTGCCTCTTCAGCCGATTCTAGCATTGATGAAATTACAAATTCCATTTCTGGGTTTTCGGAGGCTGCCTTTTCTGCGGCAGCAGCAGAGAGGCGTGAAACAGTCAGTATGGTTCCCTCCGCAGGCTTCATAACTGCCTTATATGCTGACTGGACACCCTCAGTCATTGCAGCGGCAAAGGCTCTTCCATCTGCCACAGGCATATCCTTTAAATACTTTGCAAATCCCCGGAATAAAAGTGAAAGAATAACTCCAGAATTTCCACGTGCCCCGCGGACCATAGCCTTTGCAACGATGTCGGCAACCTGTCCTGCCGAAGCCGGATCAGATCTAGACAGCTCATTTGCGGCAGCAGTTATTGTGAGAGACATGTTAGTTCCTGTGTCTCCATCAGGCACAGGGAAAACGTTCAACTCGTTTATCATCTGTTTATTATTTTCAACGGCAGCCGCCGCATTGAGCATCATCTGCTTGAGAAGTGCTCCGTCAATGGTATTCATTTTTTTCATTCCTTTCACCGCAATCATGGATGACATAAATCCTCTTTTGCAGTAAGTTAGCTTTTAGATTAATCGACCGTTATCGAATCAACGCAAACATCTACATTTTTAACTTTAAACCCAGTAAGATTTTCAACTACATATCTAACTTCGCTCATAATGGAACGGCATACTGTGGCAATATTTATTCCATGACGCACTATAATATGCAACTCTATTACATCTATAAGTCCATCCGGACCCGTGGTAACTTTTACACCGCGTGAAAGGCTCTCTTTTCTCAACATACGGACAATGCCATCACTAACCGAGGCAGCAGCCATTCCTTTTACCCCAAAGCAGCTTGTCGCAGCAAAACCACTTATCGCTGTAAGCACATCATTCGATATGTCAAGATATCCATTCTGAAGCTCTGTTTTCATAAATACCCCTCCTTGTCATAGGCATATTAAACATTCGGGAATATATTTTGTCTAATATATTTTATACTATTTTTACCTGCCTTTCAAGTACTATGTACATATAAGAGATATTCAAAAATATTTTATGCAAAAACATGGCATATATCCCCAAAAAACTATAAACTTTGGTGACACAGAAATCCTGATGTGCTATAATGAATATATATAATCGATAGAAAGATGCTTTTATGCCACAGGAAGAGATATGGAACTGAAAATGTATCAAAACAGAATAACAATGTCACAATTTCAAATGCTACGCCTGGAATGCGGATTTGAGCCGCTTGACAGTAGCATGTTGAAAATAGCTCTGTCAAACTCTATAATTAAGCTTACCATGGAAGCAGGAGAAAAACCTGTGGGTATGCTCCGGGTTGTTGGAGACGGAGCATACGTCTTTATAATAGCAGATTTGTTGGTTCATCCTAAATTCCGCAGGCAGGGGATAGGCTCTGCTCTGGTTACGCGGGCAGTATTCCTTATAAAACAAATGATTCCAGAAGATCTTTGGAGCAATGTTGCGCTCTTTTCTTCGAGAGGCAAAGAGCGTTTTTACAAGAAGCTTGGCTTTGTGGAAATACCAAGCGGGGATATAGGCAGTGGAATGATAAAATATATACAGGGAACCGGGCACTACGCTTTCTGATAGAGGTTAAACACTACCTCTGCTGTTGTGGTAAGACATTTTGTATTTTTGATAGCTTTTGCTCCTTCTTTCGAAATACGCCAAAAATGCGGAGTCATGGAGAAAAGAGCCATCACATCATTGCTTTTCTCAAGCGCTACAGTAAAGCTTATTTTTTCATGCCGCTTCAACGAAAATCCTTTTATTTCTGCCGATGTTTCTTTTTCTTTTCGGACTATTTCCGGATATATTATCTCTTTCAATTCTATCAGGTGATTTTCGCCAGCTGACACCTGTAAAAAGTATCCGTCAGCTTTCAATACCCGCCAGAACTCCTTTCCTTCGACAGGAGCAAACATCGATATCAAAAGATCAAACACACCATCTTTAAACGGTATATGAGCAGATGTTGCTGTTATCCAGCTTATCTTTCGGCTTCTTCTGGTGGCAAATCGCACCGCATCCTTTGAAATATCAATCCCATAACAATTTAATTTTTCTCCAAATCTCTGCTCCAGACCTGAAAGATAATATCCTTCACCACACCCGGCATCAAGCACATTCATGCCCGGTATAAGCACTTTCTCTGCCTCGAAGCAGACCTTGTTAAGGACTGGAAGATAGAAACCAGCAGATAGAAAATTATATCTTGCCTCAACCATCTCTTTTGTATCCCCAGGATGCAACGATTTTTTCTGTTGCACCGGAAGGAGATTTATATATTTCTGACGAGCTACATCAAAACTATGCCCTGATGAGCAATGATAAATCTTTTCTCCTGGATATAG
>CALXAZ010000140.1 GCA_944386395.1 uncultured Clostridia bacterium | reverse complement strand
TGGAATAATTTGCGTTTTCTTCATCTATTTTGGATACATAAAACATCTTGGATATTTTGCTATCTTCAAGGAGCTTAAAAGCTTTTTCCGCTCCTACGTCAACGCCGCCCTTTGCGCTCAGCACAATAAGTCCGCTGTCCGCAACACGTAGGCACTGCATAACCTCGCCAACGAAATCAAAATAACCGGGAGTATCCATTACATTTATCTTATAATCTTTATATTCGACCGGTACAACCGTTGCCGAAATACTTATCTGGCGCTTAATCTCTTCTGGATCAAAATCGCATACCGTAGTTCCGTCAGCAATTTTTCCCAGGCGGTCGGTTCCCTTGGTAATATAGAGCATGCTCTCTACAAGACTGGTCTTTCCGCCGCTGCCATGTCCCAGGACACATATGTTTCTGATATTTTGCGATATCGCCATTATTTTTCCTCCCTGTTTATATCTCAACCGGTAATCGCCATATTATTATCCTGCCTCATACCAGCCTAATAATGATTATATATCAAATTAACCATATATTCAATAGTTTTTCTTTTATATTTTTACTATTTTGTATAAAGAATTTATATCCGCATTTTTGTCTAATTTTAACCTAAATAGTCGTTAATATTTGCATATTCTTACTCATTTTAATAACTTTTTGTTTGAATATCAGACTCTACATCATTTCTTTAACAAATTAGAAAAGACAGGGACATGTCCCTGTCTTTTCTATAAATTCATAATAAGTTAATCACAAAAATATCCAACTCCTCCGGCAAACAACGGCTGTTCCTTCTCAAACGGAATATTTTTTGCAATAAACTTTCCTGCCCGTTCCGTATGTCCCATCTTGCCAAGCACACGTCCATCAGGACTGATTATACCCTCGATTGCCATCACCGATCCATTCGGGTTTACATCAATGTCCATCGACGGCTTTCCATCTACATCTACATACTGAAACGCTATCTGCCCGTTTTGCACAAGCGACTCTATCACTTGCGGCGGAGCTACAAACCGTCCTTCACCGTGAGACACAGGTATCGCGTGCATATCCCCCACACGGCAACAGCTAAGCCACGGAGAGGTCTCAGTTGCTACTCTGGTATAGACATATCTTGACTGATGCCTGCCAATAACATTATATGTCAGTGTGGGACAATCTGGGGTCATCTCCCTTATTTCTCCGAACGGCAGCAGTCCCAGCTTTACAAGAGCTTGGAAACCATTGCATATTCCCAGCATCAGCCCGTCTCTTTTGTATAGCATTTCATGTGTCGCTTCGGTTATGGCAGGATTTCTGAAAAACGATGTTATAAATTTAGCCGAACCGTCCGGCTCATCTCCTCCAGAAAATCCTCCGGGAAGAACTATCATCTGCGCTCTGGATATCGCCTCTCTCAGCTGCTCAGCCGACTGCTCAAGCATAACAGATGTGAGATTGCGAATAACTACTGTTTCTGCCCGTCCACCCGCTCTTTCTATCGCCTTTGCCGTATCATATTCGCAGTTAGTTCCAGGAAATACAGGGATAACGGCAAGCGGCTTTGCAAGCTTTTCCGTTCTTACAATAGGAGCAGCTCTTTTCACCGGCACCTTTTTCGCTTCTCCGCCGGCTTCCACCTTTGTTGGGAATACCTTTTCAAGCTTAGCTTCCCATATCTCGAGCAATTCACCCAGCTTGACCTTTTCTCCAGCAATTTCAACTACTTTTTCCGCCGTAGTACGTCCTACAAAAATCCCCTCGTCCAAGCTCTCCGAAGCCTCTACTATAATCGAGCCATAACTCTGTGCAAAGAAGGTATCTGATCCAACATTCAGCGACGCTTTAAATCCTATCTGGTTTCCAAATGCCATCTTCATCACACCTTCGGCAGCTCCACCTGTTCCAAGTGCCCACGCAGAAAGTATCTTTCCTGCACGCACATATCCCGTTACAAGGCTCCACATGCTTTTCAGGGATTTGAAATCGTCTACAGCCGGAGCCTTAAATATATACACAGGATTTCCGGCACCTTTGAACTCTGTTGATATTATATTTTCAGCATTTTCAGCCGCTATAGCAAAGGAAACAAGAGTCGGCGGGACATCTATATCCATAAACGAACCGGACATAGAATCCTTTCCGCCTATCGCGGCAATTCCCAGCCCAGTTTGCGCTGCAAACGCACCAAGCAGCGCTGCAAACGGTTTGCCCCATCTCTCCGGTTCATCTCTCAGGCGTTCAAAATACTCCTGAAGGGTCAGATACGCGTTTTTATAATCACAACCCGCAGCAACAAGCTTTGCTACAGACTCAACCACCGCCGTTATCGCACCTTTATACGGATTTTCTGACGATATATATGGATTAAACCCATATGCCATGACCGAACACGTAGACGTGTTTCCCTTTTCAACCGGGAAAAGGGCAGCCATCGCCTGTGCCGGTGAGCGCTGCGTCTTTCCTCCAAACGGCATAAGGACCGACGCCGCTCCGATTGACCCGTCGAACCTCTCGACCAGTCCACGCTGCGAAGCTATGTTAAGATCTCCGGCAAGCTCTTTTAGTCTTTCTGCTGCGCTTCTCTCTACATTTTCTACCTGCTTTTTTGCATATTCGCACACTTTTACAGTGGTGTGCTTTTCTGCTCCATTGGAACTGAGGAACTCTCTGCTTATATCGACTATCACCTTGCCATTCCATGACATCCTGAGTCTCGGCACCGCAGTGACTCTTGCAACTACAGTAGCTTCTAGGTTTTCCTTTTCAGCCTCTGCAATAAACCTGTCTTTATTTTCAGCATCAATAACGACAGCCATACGTTCCTGAGACTCAGATATAGCAAGCTCGGTCCCATCCAGTCCCTCATATTTCTTAGGAACCTTATCCAGATCTATCTCGAGCCCATCAGCAAGCTCGCCTATTGCAACCGAAACCCCACCCGCACCGAAATCGTTACAACGCTTTATCATTGTAGATACCTTCGGGTTTCTGAAAAGGCGCTGAAGCTTGCGCTCCTCAGGAGGGTTTCCCTTTTGCACCTCTGCGGCACAGTTTGTAAGCGACTGTAGCGTATGCGTCTTTGAAGAGCCGGTTGCCCCGCCTATACCATCACGCCCGGTGCGTCCTCCAAGAAGTATGATTATGTCTCCATCCTCCGGACGTACCCTGACTATATTCTTCTCAGGCGCAGCACCCACTACTGCCCCTATCTCCATCCGCTTGGCAATATATCCAGGATGGTACACTTCGCTTACTATGCCTGTCGCAAGCCCTATCTGATTTCCATATGAGGAATATCCTGCAGCCGCAGTTGTTGTCAGCTTTTTCTGGGGTAGCTTGCCCTCAAGTGTTTCACTTACCGGCACCGTTGGATCTCCCGCGCCGGTAACGCGCATCGCCTGGTATACATAACTCCGCCCTGAGAGCGGGTCACGGATCGCACCACCAAGGCAGGTTGCCGCACCGCCAAATGGCTCTATTTCGGTCGGGTGGTTATGTGTCTCGTTTTTAAACATCATCACCCATTTTTCCGGATTCCCGTCAACCTCTACGTCCACCTTCACCGAACAGGCATTTATCTCCTCCGACTCATCAAGCAGCGGCAAAAGACCCCGCTTTTTTAGCAGCTTTACCCCCATTGTCGCAATATCCATAAGCGTGACAGGCTTTTCAGATATTCTCTCCCCATAGACCTCCTCTCTGGCTGAGAGATATTCGCCATAGGTAGATAAAACCGCCGGGTCAGCTATGTCAGTCTTATCCAGCTCTGTGGAAAATGTTGTATGGCGGCAGTGGTCTGACCAGTATGTATCCACAACCTTCAGCTCTGTCAATGTAGGATCGCGCTGCTCCTCCTTAAAATATGACTGCAAAAACACGAGATCATCCATGTCCATCGCTAGCCCTCGCTCTGCGAGAAGCTCTGCCAGCTGCTCTCTACTCATATCTATAAATCCATGCAGCGTTTCCACTTCTGTCGGAATAATGAACTCCTGTTTGAGCGTCTCCGGCTTTTCAAGCGAAGCCTCCCTGCTTTCGACAGGGTTTATAATATATTTCTTTATCTTTTCCAGATCAACCTCGCCTATACTCCCGCCAAGCACATATACTTTCGCTGTATTTACTGCTGGGCGCTCCCCTCTTGTTATCATCTGTATGCACTGCGCGCAGGAATCGGCACGCTGATCATACTGCCCGGGCAAAGCTTCTACAGCGAAGATACTGTATTCGCCGGTAATTTCTGGCATTTTTTCGTCGTAACATATATCTGTCTGGGGCTCTGACATGACTGCTGTACGCGCCTGAGCGTACACATTTCCGTCAATCCCTTCAAGGTCATAGCGGTTGAAAATGCGGATATACTCCGGTTTTACTGCGAGCGACTCCACGAGATTTGCCGCAAGCGCACGCGCCTCGAGGTCAAAACCCTCTCTCCGTTCTGTAAAACATCTAAAAACTGACATTTCCCTACCTCATTTGTCTTTTACTTGGTATGCTTTCAACACACCCCAAATAGTATTTTACATTATCCTTCCACTTCTAACAAGCTTTTTTAAAAAAATCTGACACTTTCTGTATCATCACTACAAACAGGTAAAATTTTGCCGCACGCCCACATAACGCAATAAATCTGCCATCTGAGCGTGCGGCAAGCACTATTCTTCCTCTGCTTCGCTATTTTCGATCTCAGTTTGACCCTCACAGGTCCCGGTCTCACATCTCTCGGTATCCTCCTGGATGCTCTCCATCCCATAGTGATAATGTGTGGTATTTCCACTATTGTTCCCCACTCCATTTTTTATCGGGGAAAGCATAAATCCCACAATAACGCCTGTAGCAAACCCTGCAAAAACAGCAAGCCTTGATATGCTACGCTTTTTTTCAGTAAACATACTTTTCATCCTCCTAAAACCAAGTTTATACATCAGAAAAAACCATTCCTGTTATCTTCATTCAGTGCAAGTTTGTCTCGATATATATTATATGCTTTATTCACAATAAATTCAATACAAAACAAAAAAGCCCGGATAGTTACTATCCGGGCTTTTTTATAAAAACTATAATGTTTTAAATCAGGTAAATTAGTCCTGCTTGTAGAGCTCAACAAGCTTCTGGAGCTTTGCGTAATGCTCTGCTGCATTGACTTCTGCCTTGTCGAACAGCTCTGCCGCTCTCTCCGGGAAGGAACGTGCAAGGCTGGAATAACGAACTTCTCCGCTGATGAAATCTTTGTAAGAAGCTGTCGGAGCCTTGCTGTCGAGCTGGAATGCGCTCTTACCTTCGACGCCCTTGAGGCTCGGGTCAAAGCGGAACAGATGCCAGTAGCCTGCTTCAACAGCATTCTTAGCTTCTTCCATCGCTCTGCCCATACCACCCTTAAGACCATGGTTAATGCAGGGTGCATAACCAATGATGATAGATGGTCCATGATATGCCTCAGCCTCAGAAATAGCCCTTACGGTCTGGTTCATATTGGCGCCCATAGATACCTGAGCCACATATACATTACCATAGGACATCGCTATTTCAGAGAGGCTCTTCTTTGCCTGAACCTTACCAGCAGCAGCAAACTGTGCAACCTGACCAATCTGGGAGGCCTTGGAAGCCTGACCGCCTGTGTTGGAATAGACCTCAGTATCAAATACGAAGATGTTGACATCCTGACCAGAAGCTATGACATGGTCGAGTCCGCCAAATCCGATATCATATGCCCATCCGTCTCCGCCGAAGATCCACACAGACTTCTTGACAAGCATATCGGCATTTGCCAGTACTTCACGTGCAAGCGTGCATGCCTCACATGTGCAATCATCCTTCTGAAGCTTGCATGCCTCAATAAGCTTTGCTGCAGCGGCTTTTGAACCCTCGCCATCGTACATGTTAGCCAGCCATTCCTTGCCCGCAGCCACGATATTCTCATGGCAATACTCAATAGAAATAAGCTTATTTACTATATCAGCAAGCTTTGCACGGCGCTGCTCTGTTGCAAGGTACATGCCGTAGCCATATTCTGCGTTGTCCTCGAAAAGGGAATTTGCCCATGCCGGACCCTTGCCCTGCTTGTTGACGGTATACGGAGTGGAAGGTGCAGAACCGCCCCATATTGACGAACAGCCTGTTGCATTGGCAATAAACATTCTGTCGCCAAAGAGCTGGGTGATAAGTTTTGCATATGCCGGCTCACCGCAGCCTGCGCAAGCACCCGAGAACTCGAGAAGGGGCTGCTTGAACTGTGAGCCTTTAACGGTATTTTCCTTAAACGCATTAAATACCTCTGGCTTCTCAGAAACCTTATGGAATGCGTAATCAAACTGCTCCTGGACAGCCGCCTGCTCCTCAGCCGGAACCATAACAATAGCCTTGTTCTTGGCAGGGCATGTATTTACGCACGCGCCGCAGCCTGTGCAGTCGAGGACAGACGGTATAATAGCAAACTGAAGCTCTTCAAGACCCTTACCCATAGCCTTCTTGGACTTGAAGCCTTCCGGAGCCGCTGCAGCTTCTTCTGCGTTAAACAGGAACGGACGGATAACAGCATGTGGGCAAACAAACGAGCACTGGTTGCACTGAATGCAGTTTTCCGGGATCCACTTCGGAACGTCAACAGCAATACCGCGCTTCTCATATGCAGCGGAGCCCTGCGGGAATGTTCCATCCTCCGCTCCTTTGAACACGGATACTGGGAGCTTGTCTCCCTGCTGCGCATTTGTCGGGATCATTATGTTGTTTACAAAGTCTACAAGATTCTGACGATCACCCGTAACCTTGTGCGCCTCTGTGTTATCAACAGCTGTCTTCCACTCAGCGGGAACATTTATCTCATGAACAGACTCAAGACCTGCCTCGATAGCCTTGTAGTTCATGTTTACAACTTCTTCACCGCGCTTGCCGTAAGATGCGACAACAGCTTCCTTCATATACTTTACCGCATCATCTATCGGCAGTATCTTGGAGAGGTTGAAGAACGCAGACATAAGTATCATGTTTATACGTCCACCAAGACCTATCTCCTTTGCAATATGTGTAGCGTCAACCACATATACCTTTATGTTGTTTTCGGCAATATACTTCTTGTCATCTGCCGGCAGATGCTCGCCAATATTCTCCTGTGTCCACGGAGCATTAAGCAGGAATGTTCCACCCGGGCGCACATCCTGTACCATCTTGTACTTACCGATATAGGACGGATTGTGGCACGCTACAAAGTCAGCCTGTGAGATATAGTAGGTAGACTTTATCTGCTGGTTGCCAAAGCGGAGATGCGACACTGTGATACCGCCAGACTTCTTTGAATCGTAGAAGAAGTACGCCTGAGCGTTCATGTCGGTATGGTCGCCGATTATCTTGATGGAGTTTTTGTTAGCGCCAACAGTACCGTCAGAGCCAAGACCCCAGAACTTACATGATGTGATCCCTTCCGGAGTTGTGATCGGATGCTCTTTTTCCTCGAGAGAGAGATATGTGACATCATCGGTGATACCGATTGTAAATGTCTTTTTAGGCTCAGCCGACTGCATATTGCGGTAAACAGCAATGATGCTGGAAGGCGGAGTATCCTTAGAACCGAGACCATAGCGTCCGCCATAGACCTTGATATTGTCCCTGCCGGTATTGCGCAGAGCTGTAACAACATCGAGATAGAGCGGCTCACCCTGGGAACCGGGCTCCTTTGTTCTATCGAGAACTGAAACAATTTTCGCCGTTGCCGGGATAGCAGCCGAAAGCTTTTCTGCGACAAACGGACGATAAAGACGTACTTTTACAAGACCAACCTTTTCGCCCTGCTTTGCAAGATAATCGATAGTCTCTTCAATAGTATCACATACCGAACCCATAGCAACAATAACATACTCTGCATCCGGCGCTCCATAGTAATTAAAGAGCTGATAGTTTGTTCCAAGCTCTGCATTTACCTTGTCCATATACTCCTCGACTACTGCCGGGAGGGCGTTATAATAGGTGTTGCAGGCTTCGCGTGCCTGGAAGAATATATCTCCGTTCTGAGCTGTACCACGGAGGACAGGATGCTCAGGGTTGAGAGCACGTGCGCGGAAAGCCTTAACAGCATCATAGTCGACCATTTTTGCCAGTGTATCATAGTCCCACACTTCGATCTTCTGCTGCTCGTGAGAAGTGCGGAATCCATCGAAGAAATTCAGGAATGGAACGCGCCCCTTAATGGCGGAAAGATGTGCCACAGCGGCAAGATCCATAACTTCCTGCGGATTTGTTTCGGCAAGCATGGCAAAGCCTGTAGCACGGCAAGCCATAACATCGGAATGGTCGCCAAAAATGTTGAGCGCATGCGAAGCAACAGCGCGGGCAGAAACATGGATAACGCCCGGAAGCAGTTCACCCGCGATCTTATACATGTTCGGGATCATAAGAAGCAGACCCTGTGAAGCTGTGAAGGTCGTGGTAAGCGCACCTGCAGCAAGAGAGCCGTGAACCGTACCCGCAGCACCAGCTTCAGACTGCATCTCGACAACCTTTACGGTCTGACCAAAAATATTTTTCTGACCGGCGGCAGCCCATTTGTCGGCATTTTCTGCCATAACCGAGGACGGAGTTATCGGATAAATTCCCGCAACATCGGTGAACGCATACGCAACGTGTGCGGCAGCGGTGTTGCCGTCCATGGTTTTCTTTTTACGTGCCATGTTAACTATTTCCTCCTTAAAAGTATTAAAGGATCGTCCTTTTTGACATGATAAAGACACACATATAATATAGGCATGTATATCTACATGATATTCTAGCACTAAAAGTTATTGATGTAAACAGAAATTGTCTGGTTTTTTATGTTTTTATCAGCTGTGCCATATTCTGTTAACTTATTGTCAATCTCTTTTATACACTTTTTCTTCCGTCCTCCAGCAAAAGGGCTTTTAGAGCTTTTTCTTTAAACAATTTCTATTGCAAAAACATACTTTCTGCGTTATCATGTAAAAAATAGTGTTTTGAAGGGTGGGAGACAGATGATAAGTGGAGTATCTTCTGTAGGTATTCTTGGGATAGACGGATATACCGTTAGGGTAGAGACCTTTCTTTCTCAGGGGCTTCCATCTTTCGATATCGTTGGATTGCCTGATGCCTCGGTTCGTGAGTCCCGTGAAAGGGTACGCGCCGCAATACGAAACTGTGGCTTTTCCTTTCCTGTAAAACGTATAACAGTAAATCTCGCGCCAGCAGATACCCGCAAGGAGGGCTCGCTCTACGATCTACCAATACTCATGGGTCTTCTCTCTGCTGATGGCAGCATACCTGAGCTTCCACAAGACTCCGCCTTTTTGGGCGAGCTGTCTCTTCGCGGTGAGCTCCGCCCAGTGACGGGTGTCCTTCCAATGGTTGCTGCTGCAAAGCGTAGCGGGATAAACACAATTTTTGTACCATACGACAACGCAGCCGAAGCATCACTCGTGGATGGGATATGTGTTTACGCTGCAAAGCATGCCTCCGACATAATCGATCACATATGCGAAAAGCGTCTACTTACTGCCGTTTCACGCTGGGTTCCAAGCGATGACGATGCACAGCAGTTGGATTTTTCCGATGTAAAAGGTCAGGATACTGTAAAACGGGCTCTTGAAATTGCTGCTGCCGGTGGTCACAACATACTTCTCTCCGGTCCTCCGGGATCAGGTAAAAGTATGCTTGCCCGCCGATTACCATCCATTCTTCCATCAATGTCCCGTGAGGAAGCCCTTTCAGCAACAGAGATACATTCTGTTGCCGGTCTTATAACAAAAGAGCATCCAATGCTCACTTCCCGTCCTTTCCGTTCCCCTCATCACACAGTCTCTGCTATAGGGCTCACGGGGGGCGGGACACAGCTCAAACCTGGCGAGATCTCACTTGCACATAATGGTGTGCTTTTTCTCGACGAGCTGCCGGAATTTGACCGGCGTGCGCTCGAAGTGCTCCGTCAGCCGCTCGAGGACGGATTTGTGACTCTCTCAAGAGTCTCGGGTACGGTGAGATATCCCAGTCGCTTTATGCTGGTATGTGCGATGAATCCCTGCCGATGCGGATGGTATGGTCATCCTTCTGGGCGATGCACCTGTACAGAGGCTCAGGTTGCTCAATACCAGGGAAAGCTGTCAGGTCCTCTGCTCGACAGGATAGATATTCGGGTAGATGTCCCGGCGCTCAGCTATGATGAGCTTGAAAAAAGAGGCTCTGGGGAAAGCTCCTCTGTTATACGCGCCCGCGTAGAGGCTGCCCGCAAAATTGCGAGGAAGAGATATCTCAAACATGGGATAGAATCAAATTCTCAGCTTCCTTCTCAGCTCATACCCGAATATTGCAATCTTGACGATGCATGTTCCAGACTTATGAAAGCTGCTTTTGACAAACTTGGTCTTACTGCACGCTCATATGACAGAATACTCCGGCTTTCGCGCACGATAGCAGATCTCGATAACAGCCCTGCGATAAAGCCCGCTCATCTTGCTGAGGCCCTGCAATACCGCGGAAGCGAAACATTAAAATAAGTATAGAAAGGAAAAACATATGCCTGACGGATATATCTTGCAAAAAACGCGAAAAAATGCCCGGGCCATGCTCGTATGGGCGCTGATTTTTATGGCTTTATATATATGGTATATGTGCTCTGCATTCATATATCTTCCAAATGCCGTCTCTTCCGGGCACTCTCTCAACTACGAAAAACTTGCCTCAAGTTCCTCCATACTCACTATTGAACCCGAACAGGAACCATTTAATTATTCTGAATACTATGTCACCATCCCCGATTACCTCATGCTTGAAGAAGTATATGTGGATGGCTATAAATACCGCTTTAAAATACAGATAGAAAACGTCGAAGAAGTTGGCATCGCATATAAGCTTAATTCTGAGAGCATACTGGAATATATCCCATACGACCCGGAAAGTGGGGTTCCTTCCGATGCCGTGCAAAAGCTGGTCATGTTCACCGTCAATGGTACCAACTATGTCGGGCTTTTGGCTGCCGCTCAGGATTTTGAGCCATCTGATACATTAGAACATGCCGTACTTGTGCAGTTGCCGCTATATGCGGGGCATGATCTCGGGCTTACTGAGTATGCCGGAAGTGAAGTTTCAAGCTATGCCATAGACATGCGTATGCTCGAGGTTGGAGACGAATCAACAGACTTTATATTTATAATCTTCTTCTCAATAGTTTTCCCGCTGTTTTTTGCATATTGCATAGTATGTATGATAACTCCGAAGTTTCATCCCAATTATCTTCGCATCTCCAAATTTGACGATGTCGCAAAGGTCTGTCATGAGATAGATGAGGAGCTGAAAAGCGAGGACACCTACAGCGAAGGTAGAACCACATACACAAAGCACTATATTATCGAGCACACATGGTATACTACCAAGGTTAAGAAAAATCACCTCTTAAGGCACTAAATCGACATAAAATACATCAAAGTCAAAATATAATCCGGTCCCGCAGCCTGAAAATGCGGATAGACGCCGGCAAGTTCTCTCTGCAGGGGCGCGGTAGTGCTGTGTCCCTGCAGGAAGCTTTCTCTGCCCGGCGGATGGAGGTAACAATGTTTAAGCATTTAAAGCGTGATGGCTCATTTTATAAGCAGTTACTTGCTCTTTCAGTACCTATACTTTTGCAAAATCTCATAAATTCCTCTCTCAGTATGGCAGATACGGTAATGGTAGGTACGCTGGGGCAAAATGAGCTTGCCGGTATGTCGCTTGCAAACACTCCCTTTTTCGTTGCAATGCTCTTTGTTTTTGGTCTTCAGTCCGGAGGCGCTGTGCTTATAAGCCAGTATTGGGGTAAGCATGACACCCAAACCATCAGTCGTGTAATTGGCATCAGCTGGTATTTTGCTGGAGCAGTTTCCTTTATTTTTACAACGATCATTTTCCTATTTCCGGAACAGGTGATGGGGCTTACAACCAATAACCCTGAGCTTCTCGAGGTTGCAGTACGCTATGGTCGGATAGTGTCATATTCCTATTTTATAAACTCTATCGTTACTGTCTATGTCGGGGCACAGAGAAGCTGCGAAAATCCAAAAATCGGCATGTTTATTGTTATATTCTCGATGCTTCTGAATGTGTTCCTCAACTGGGTGCTGATATTTGGAAAGCTTGGCGCGCCACGTCTCGGCATCGAAGGTGCTGCATGGGCCACTTTGTTTTCCAGAATTGCCGAGTTTATTATTATGCTTGTATATATCGCAGTCGACAAGCATCTCAAGCTTCACATCAAAAATATTCTCAAACCAGGTAAACTGATAGTTGGCGATTTTATCCGCTACTCTACCCCTGTAATCATCAACGAAACGCTATGGGGCTTTGGTTCATCACTGTATCCTGTGATATACGGTCACATGATAGCTTCGGCAGATATCGTTGCTGCGTATTCAATTGCAGGCAACATTGAAAGGATAATTTCAGTTGCCGTATTTGCAGTTGCAAACGCCACAGCTGTAATAATCGGAAAAGAGATAGGTGTGGGGCGCTCAAAAGACGAAGTGTTTTCCTTGGGAAAAACACTTGCTTCGTTGTCAGGAATTATTGGACTTGGCTCCGGGCTACTGCTTGCAGGGGTGCTGTTTGCTGTGGTCAGACCGCTGATATTCCCGCTATTTGCACTCTCTGCAAATGCTGAGCGCATCGCAACAACCATGCTGATAATAATCAGCGCTATGCTCGTATTCCGCTCGTTTAATACTACGCTTATTGTCGGCATACTCAGAGGCGGAGGAGATGTGAAATCCGGTCTTTACCTTGATGTCGGCGCAATGTATCTCTGGGCCATTCCTCTTGCTGCTGTAACCGGTCTAATTTTCCACTGGGATATTTCTATAGTTTATATGCTTATAGTAAGTGAAGAATTTATCAAGTCAATAATCGGTTTTATCCGCTTCCGCTCTGGAAAATGGATACGGAACGTTACTCGGAACATGGCGGAGGCGTAATATGTCAGACATCTGTTACCTCGACAATGCCGCAACGACTTCCGTATCTCCCGCTGCTGCAAAAGCTGCTTTCACTGCAATGACGGTAGACTATGGAAATCCCTCCTCTGTCCACTCGATGGGCATTACTGCCGAAAACATCGTCAAAGGTTCGAGGGCTTCAGTTGCATCTGCGCTTGGGTGCAATCCTTCCGAGATATTTTTTACCTCAGGTGGAACCGAGGCTGACAACTGGGCTTTGATACGCGGTGCTGAACTGATGAAGCACCGCGGAAAACACCTTATTACCACAGCAATCGAGCACGATGCCATATTGAACACTTCCAAATACCTTGAAACAATCGGTTTTGAAGTCACCTATTTGCCACCAGATAAAGATGGAAACATTTCTCTTCATGCAGTAGAAGCCGCAATACGCAAGGACACTGTCATGCTTTCGATGATGCTTGTAAACAATGAAACAGGGGTTCTGCTTCCGGTTTCAGCGGCTGCCACAATCCTAAAAAGGCACAATCCCTACGCTATCGTCCACTCCGATGCTGTACAGGCATTTTTAAAATTTCGTTTCAACCCTCGCTCCATCGGCGCTGACATGGTCTCTGTAAGCTCTCACAAGATACATGGACCAAAGGGAGCCGGAGCCCTGTATATCCGAAACGGTCTACGCATAAAGCCTCTGCTCTTTGGCGGGGGTCAGGAAAACTCCATGCGCTCCGGGACAGAAGCCGTTCCAGCTATTGCCGGATTTGGAGCAGCGGCGGCAGAGGGCTTTGCAAAGCTTGACGAAAATACAAAAAAAATATCCTCTTTGCGTTATATGCTTATCGAAGGGCTGAAATCTCTCCCCGGGATAGTACTTATCGCCGCAAACGGCAGTATAGCCACCATTTCATATCCAAAATATCCCTCTGAAGTGTTAATCCGCATGCTTGAGAGTCGGGGCATATTCGTCTCCGGAGGCTCCGCGTGCTCACGCGGACGGGCAAGTCACGTCCTTTCCGCAATGAATGTTGACAGAAAACTTATAAATTCAGCTGTCCGCATAAGCCTGAGCTACACAAATTCAAAAGAAGACATCATCCGGCTTTTGTCCGCTTTAAAGGAGATATAAAGAAAGTTTCAACATATCTTCTTTAGACAAGCACTTATTTTGCATCGTAGCATTTTCCCTTTAGCCCATATAAAAAACCGGGAGGAGATAATCTGATCTCCTCCCGGTTTTTTATATCTTATATAGCGTACAAACTACCCCGCTATCCAGCAGCTTTCACTATGTTTACATCTCCGCTTACCGTGTCAAAGCTGAAATGCGCCGCCCCATTACCATAAACAAGCATATCCTGTGCCTGAGTGGTGACAAAGCTGCAACTTATCTTGCCAGATTTTTTTGAATACTCCAATGTAAATCCCTCATTTTCAGGTATCTGAAGCGTAAATGATCCTGATATTGCTTCGCTGGCTATCCTGTCGGGGCACACAGCTGAGCTTACGCTCATACTACCCGAGACCGTTTCCGAATCCACCTCACGAAACGAACCGCTCATAACCGCTCCTCCAGACACAGTTTCAATATACACTCTGTCAGATATAGCATCTTCCGCAGTTATATTTCCTGAAACGCTCTCAAACGAGAGCTCCTCAGAGTCAATCCCCTCAAACTTGACACTTCCGGAAACGGAGGATATATCTACATCTGTACAGCTGACACCTGATACCTCTATCTCGCCTGACGCAGTATCAAGCTCAAGTCTACCCAGACCAAAGCCATCAAATCCCTCTGTAATATTTATTCCGGTAGCCGCACCTGAAACAGATATCTCATCCACAAGCTCAACGCTCTCCGGTATATAGATAGTCAGATATGTTTCCCTCCATCTGCCTAAGTTTAGCCACTTTTCATCTCCGTCCCGTATTTTCAGCTCGTTGCCTTCAACTATATATTTCATTTTTTGGTTATTGTCTATGTTGTTACCTGCCTGCACAAATTTTATTGTATCTTCACCGTGTCTGAGAAATAACACCTCACCTGAACGCCATACAATATCTATTTTTTCTATCCCATTTGCCTCTACCTCTGCCTCACCCGTTCCAGGTATAGTTCCATCAAAGTCCGAATTTTCTCCTGAACCTACTATATCCGATACTATCCAAGAGCCTCTAAAGTGTATTCCGGGAATATTCCATCCATTTATGGCTGCCACAAGCACCGCAACAAGTAGCACCACTACCAGCGTCCAACATATAAGTAAAATTATTTGCGCCGCTTTCACACCTATCCCTCCTAAGATTTGCTCAAATCCATAACTATTTTAACAATATTTTTAACCGCCATGCCAATGATAAATATTACCCATGTTATATGCCATGCTCCCGTAGCAAAGCTTATCAAAAAGTATGCGGCTATTGTCAGACTCCACACTATCCCGGATATCGCGTCTTTTGCTGAGCGGTTATTACCCCTATCCGCCTTCCATTCCTTAAATTCTTCCACAACAGTATCATCTGTTCTGCGGTAGTGCACCTTTGTCATATTGTTATAAATGAGCAACCCTGTAGCCAGAGCTATCATCACAAACATTATTGCAATCCCTGCCACCTCGCTCATATTAAGCTCATCCATAATTATCAGAGGAACCACGCTCAGTATATACATCATCACTGCTATTGATGTAAACAACGCAGACCTCTGCTTTGCCTTTCTCTCCTCAAACGGGTCTGACACATAGCTCATCTTAAGGTCGTCTATCAGTTCCCCAACATCGCCGATCCCCGCTATCACTATTTCATAGGCAGCCTTTTCATTTTTACCCTCTGCCACAAGATCGTGATACTTCTCTACCAGGTTTTGCACCATTTCCTCTTTAAGCTCAAGCGTTTTCCTTGTCTGCGGAGCTTCTCTAAATAGTTCTTCAACGTGCTCTCTAATCCTATTTTCCATTGCTGTTATCCTCCAGATAAATCAGTTTGTCTATCATCGTCTTTGCCGATTCCCACTCTGCCCTGAGGCGGAAATACTCTTCTCTCCCTCTGGCAGTAATGGCATAATATCTGCGCCTCGCCCCTGTATTTTCGTCTCCCCAGTATGAGGAAATATATCCTGCGTTTTCAAGCCGCCGAAACGCTGTATAGAGCGTTGCTTCTTTCATTTCATAGAGATTGTCCGTGCGCTGCTGTATGGCCTTCCCCATCTCATACCCATAGCTGTCTGTCTGCATAAGATGCGCCAATATTATTGTGTCCGTGTGACCACGTATCAGATCTGATGTTATCGACAATCTTACACCTCCCCAAATATATTTTTTTCATATTTATATGATATACTTATATACCTCTCCTGTCAAGGTATTCCAAAATATTGCCTTTTTATTCTTTCAGCCAAACCAAAAGCGGTCCAAAGGTATATATTACCTTTGGACCGCTTTTTAGCTATGTGCTTCCGCCGCCTCGGCACGCTTCAAATCTCTCATGCGCTGCGCGTGGTCGAGCTGCCTTTTTCTTATCCTTATACTACTGGGGGTTATCTCAAGAAGCTCATCATCTGCCAAAAACTCCAGACTCTGTTCTAGACTGAGCTTCGTTACCGGAGTAAGCCTCAACGCCTCGTCTGAACCGGCAGCTCTGGTATTTGTAAGCTGCTTCCTCTTGCAAACATTTACCACAATATCTCCCGCCTTTGGCGACATCCCTACTACCATTCCCGCATATACAGGTGTACCGGGAGTGACAAATAGCTGCCCTCTCTCCTGCGCCTGAAACAGACCATAACCAACTGCCTCACCCGATTCGTACGCAACAAGCGAGCCAAATGATCTGCGGGATATCTCACCTTTAAACGGCGCATATCCCTCAAACACTGTATTGAGGATACCTTCGCCCTTTGTATCGGTTAAAAACTCATTGCGGTAGCCAAACAGTCCACGCGCCGGTATCAAAAACTCCAACCGCATACGGCTGCCCATTGGGTTCATTTTCTGAAGCTCGCCCTTCCTGCTGCCGAGCTTTTCCATAACTGCGCCAACACTGTTCTCAGGCACATCTGCCACAAGGCGCTCTATAGGCTCATTAACGACCCCGTCTATCTCTTTATATAGAACTCTCGGTGTAGAAACCTGAAACTCATAC